>NZ_AJZM02000197.1 GCF_000272405.2 Vibrio tasmaniensis 1F-187 | reverse complement strand
GTCCGAACACCGAGCAAGCGGAATATCGTTTAATGTCCATCTTTGGCACTGTCCCCGAATCTCTCTTTTCACTTTCATTTAGACTAACTTTATATGTTTCTTGAACGGATCGGTTCTCTCTAATTCTTTCTTTTTCCGATATACGAAAACCGATATATCTCGGTTTTTTTGATTTTTCTACGTGAGCTTATTTTCATTCACTTTGTGTTTTTTTCAGGGGACTCTTTTAGTGGACTCCCC
>NZ_AJZM02000196.1 GCF_000272405.2 Vibrio tasmaniensis 1F-187 | reverse complement strand
ACTTACTTACTGTGATTGGTATTAGATATAAAAAAAGCACTTCATCGAATGAAGTGCTTAATATCTTTTTCAGATTGTTCTGCTAAAGCAAAGCTATAGAGCTTTGATTAGTTGAACATCGCAGAGATAGACTCTTCGTTGCTGATACGACGAATCGCTTCAGCAAGCATGCGAGAAAGGCTTAGTTCAGTTACTTTACCTGTCGCGGCCATTTCCGGAGAAAGCTTGATTGAATCGGTAACAATAACTTGGTCTAGAACTGAATTGCGGATGTTTTCTGCAGCAGTACCAGAGAATACAGCGTGAGTTGCGTAAGCGAATACACGCTTAGCACCGCGCTCTTTAAGCGCTTCAGCTGCTTTACATAGTGTGCCACCAGTATCGATCATGTCATCAACGATAACACAGTCACGACCTTCAACATCACCGATTAGGTTCATTACTTCAGAAACGTTAGCACGTGGACGACGCTTATCAACGATAGCGATGTCAACATCACCTAGCGCTTTAGCTGTAGCACGAGCACGTACAACACCACCAAGGTCTGGAGAAACCACAACTGGGTTTTCTAGGCCACGGTTAGCCATGTCTTCTAGAAGAACTGGAGTGCCGAAAATGTTATCAACAGGTACATCGAAGAAGCCTTGGATTTGCTCTGCGTGTAGGTCGATAGTCAAAACGCGGTCAACACCAACGTTAGAAAGGAAATCTGCAACAACTTTTGCAGTAATAGGCACACGAGCAGAACGTACACGACGATCTTGACGGGCATAACCGAAGTAAGGGATTACAGCAGTAATACGGCCAGCAGAAGCACGGCGCATTGCGTCAATCATTACCACCAATTCCATAAGGTTGTCATTGGTTGGTGCACAAGTTGATTGAATCAGGAATACATCGCTACCACGAACGTTTTCATTGATTTGTACAGCGACTTCGCCATCAGAAAAACGGTCTACAGTAGCATCTCCAAGAGAGATGTATAGACGATCAGCAATACGTTGGGCTAGTTCAGGTGTTGCGTTACCAGCAAATAGCTTCATATCAGGCACGGTGGAAACCTCGGGTTGCGTCCAGTTTTAAATAGATTGTGGGTGGGCTGATTGGTATTCAGCCAAAGTTTCTTTTAAAGGCGAAATGTTTCGTCCTCTCGCGACAAACGCGGAAACTGTGTCAGGCAGTTGCTCTAGCACTGATTCGGCTTCTTTTTTGCTGCTAAATTCAGCAAAAACGCATGAACCCGTACCAGTCAATCTCGACGGCGCGTATTGTAGCAGCCATGAAAGTTGCTTATCAACCTCTGGGTACAGCATTCGCACAATTTTTTCGCAATCGTTTACGTATTCTTGCTCTAGAAGCGTTGATAGTGCTCGCTTCGGCGTATTTCGAGTTAATTCTGAATGTGTGAATATGTCTACAGTTGCTATGCTCACTTGAGGTTTAACAACGAGATACCATTTCTCATCCGGATTAGCGGGTTGTAATTGTTCACCAACACCTTCAGCAAAGGCGGCGTGGCCTCGAACGAAGACCGGAACGTCTGCACCAAGCTTTAAGCCAATCTCAGCTAACTGGTCATCAGACAGGTTGAGTTGCCATAAATGGTTGAGCGCGACCAACACGGTTGCGGCATTTGAAGAGCCTCCGCCAATGCCACCTCCCATAGGAAGCACTTTCTTTAACTCAATATCCGCACCGAAAGTCGTCGATGTGTATTGTTGAAGGGCAGTTGCGGCTTTCCAAATCAGGTTATCTTCTGTCGCAACACCTGGAATTTCAGGTGTGATTGTTATCGAGCTTGTTTCTCGGTTTGCGGTAACCGTAAGTTCATCGCCAAAGTCGACAAACTGAAATAGGGTCTGAAGTTCGTGATAGCCATTGTCGCGTCGGCCAGTGATGTAGAGAAATAAATTCAGCTTAGCTGGCGAAGGCCAGTGAGTTGGCGTTGTTATCATTTTTTCAGTGTCCACTTCGAAACTACAATGTTGATTTTGTTCTCGTCTTGCTTAAATGACAATCGAGTAGGGAGGGGAATTGTCTCTACGTTCGTGCTGTCTTCACTAGAGTTCCTGTTGTCTTCACCAGATAATAGTGTACTCGGCATCTCCGTATTGCGATAGTTAGCAAAATTCAGTGTCCATAATTGACTGCTGACTTGTTTAGACAAAGATTCAAGCGTGTTGGTGCTGTTGAGTTGGTAGCTATCTGCTTGGTCGGGAATGCCAAGGAACCATTGTGGTAGGTGATCAATGGGGATCTGCAATCCAGTAAGTTGCTCTACTAATACAGATGCACTTGCATGGGTGAATACTTGATCATCGTAAGTCACGACTTTTGCACTCAAACTGTCAATTGTAAGGTTCAAGGCGGTTTGACCAAGGAAAGTGGTCAGTCTTAATTGGCTTTGATTTGGGGAGTGCTTCCATATGAAGTTTAGGCTTTGGCGTCGCTCTGGAGAAATGTAAGCGAGCTTGCCTGAAGCTTGATAGTTTTCTATCTGTAAAAGCCTGTTTTGGTGACTTTGCCACTCAACGCTGGTCGGTTGTTCTGGGATAGACGAGCAACCCACCATAATGATGGTCAAAAAAATAAGAGACGTGATTTTTCGAAGCTTGCTCATATTTGCTCACAACTTGTTCAAATTTATCTAAAAAACGTCTCAACTATAGCATTGAATTCACGAACTCAGGAAAACAAATCCCGCTTGCTCTTTAAATAGAGCCATGCATCAAGTAAAATTCGCCCCTTGTTTCCATTCCCTGATCGAGAACTTCTGATACATGTCTTTGCTTGCCGTAGGTATCAATCACAATACAGCGTCGGTTGAATTGCGAGAAAAAGTCGCTTTTGGTCCAGATAAATTATCTGAGGCACTTAAGCAACTTAACGCAAATGCACACGTAAATGGAAGTGTCATACTTTCTACCTGTAATCGAACTGAAGTGTATTGTGACGTCAAAGGCGTGGCAAAAAACAAGTTGATCGATTGGCTGTCTGTATTTCATCAAGTTAGCCCTGAAGAATTAAAACCGAGCATCTACATCCATGAAGAGCAAGCCGCGATTAAGCACTTAATGCGCGTTGCCTGTGGTTTGGACTCTCTGGTGTTGGGTGAACCACAGATTTTAGGTCAGGTGAAGCAAGCTTATACAGACTCTCGAGATAACAAATCTGTTGATGCTTCAATGGAAAAACTGTTTCAGAAATCATTTTCTGTCGCTAAGCGTGTTCGAACTGAAACTGAAATTGGCGGAAGCGCGGTTTCAGTTGCTTACGCAGCTTGCACATTAGCCAAACACATCTTTGAGTCGATTGCTGAATCAACGGTGTTATTGGTAGGTGCGGGTGAGACGATTGAATTGGTGGCAAAACACCTTTCAGCGAATGGTTGCACCAAGATGATTGTGGCCAACCGAACTCGTGAGCGTGCTTTAGGGCTAGCTGAAGAGTTTGGTGCTGAAGTGATTAGCCTCAATGAAATCCCCGATCACCTGCATCGAGCGGATATCGTGATCAGCTCAACCGCTAGTCCACTGCCTATTATTGGGAAGGGCATGGTTGAGACCGCACTTAAGACAAGAAAACATCAACCGATGTTGTTGGTTGATATTGCAGTGCCTCGAGACGTTGAGTCTCAGGTAGGCGATCTGAATGATGCTTACCTGTATTCCGTTGATGATCTGCAGTCGATTGTTGATGGCAACATTGAACAACGTAAAGTGGAAGCTATCCAAGCGGAAGCTATTGTTAGTGAAGAAAGTGCGGCATTCATGAGTTGGATGCGTTCACTGCAAGCGGTAGACAGTATTCGTGACTATCGCAAATCGGCCAATGAAATCCGAGAAGAATTATTAAGTAAGAGTTTACAATCACTTGCCGCTGGCGGTGACCCTGAAAAAGTTTTACTTGAGCTAAGTAACAAGCTCACAAACAAATTGATCCATGCTCCAACGCGTGCACTCCAAAGTGCAGCAGAGCAAGGAGAACCTGCAAAATTAACGGTCATTAGACAGAGTTTGGGCTTAGAAAACCCTCAATAATATTCGACCTCCAACAGAATAAGACATTATGAAAGCCTCGATTCTAATAAAGCTTGAAACACTTGTTGAACGCTATGAAGAAGTTCAACATCTACTTGGTGATCCCGATGTACTTGGGAATCAAGATAAATTCCGTGCCTTGTCAAAAGAGTATTCTCAATTAGAAGAGGTGACGGGGTGCTTTAAATCATACCAGCAAGCTCAAGAAGATTTAGAAGCTGCTGAAGAGATGGCAAATGAAGACGACGCAGAAATGCGTGAAATGGCTCAAGAAGAAATCAAAGATGCGAAAGCGAACATTGAACGTCTGACTGATGAGCTGCAAATTCTTCTGATTCCAAAAGATCCAAACGATGAGCGTAACTGTTTCTTAGAGATTCGTGCCGGCGCAGGTGGTGATGAAGCGGGTATCTTTGCGGGTAACCTTTTCCGTATGTACTCTAAGTTTGCCGAGAAAAAAGGCTGGCGCGTCGAAGTGATGAGCAGCAATGTTTCAGAGCAGGGCGGCTTTAAAGAGATGATCGCTAAAATCAGTGGCGATGCTGTTTATGGCACAATGAAGTTCGAGTCTGGTGGTCACCGTGTACAACGTGTACCTGAGACTGAATCACAAGGTCGTGTTCATACGTCTGCATGTACCGTTGCGGTTATGCCTGAGATTCCAGAAGCAGATCTGCCAGAGATCAAAGCTGGCGACCTTAAGATTGATACTTTCCGTGCATCTGGCGCGGGTGGTCAACACGTTAACACCACGGATTCAGCAATCCGTATTACTCACTTACCAACAGGTACAGTAGTAGAGTGTCAAGACGAGCGTTCTCAGCATAAAAACAAAGCGAAAGCGATGGCTGTTCTTGCGGCTCGTATCGTTCAAGCTGAAGAAGAGCGTCGTGCTGCTGCGATTTCAGATACACGTCGTAACCTATTAGGTTCTGGTGACCGTAGTGACCGTATTCGTACGTACAACTACCCTCAAGGCCGTGTTTCTGATCACCGCATCAACTTAACTATCTACCGCCTGAACGAAGTTCTGGAAGGTGATATGCAAAGCCTGCTTGATCCTGTTCTACAAGAGCACCAAGCAGATCAACTAGCAGCACTTGCTGAGCACAACTAATTACTATGCAGTCAGCATATACGGTTGAAAGTGCTTTAAAGTCAGCAATCGTACAGCTTCAAGAGGGCGATAACACATCGCCCTCGATTGATGCTGCGGTACTGCTTTGCCACGCCTTAGATAAACCAAGATCTTACCTACTGACTTGGCCTGAGAAGTATCTCACTTCAGAACAAGAATCCGAATTCAATACCCTTCTAAAACGTCGCTTAACCGGTGAGCCTGTGGCTTATATTGTTGGTGAACGTGAGTTTTGGTCGCTGCCGTTAAAAGTTTCTCCTTCTACTTTAATCCCACGTCCAGATACGGAACGCTTGGTTGAAGTGGCGTTAGACAAAACGTATGGCAAGCAAGGTGCGATTCTCGATTTAGGAACTGGTACTGGTGCGATCGCTTTGGCATTGGCGTCTGAGATGCCGAACCGACCGGTGACGGGTATTGATCTTCGTCCGGAAGCGCAACAACTTGCGACAGAAAATGCGCGACGCTTGAATATCACCAACGCCACCTTTTTACACGGCAGTTGGTTTGAGCCTTTGAACCTAGCTAACTCTGAAAAAGAAGCGATCAAGTTTTCGTTGATTGTCTCTAACCCGCCATATATTGAGAAGAATGATCCCCACTTGTCTCAAGGTGATGTACGCTTTGAGCCTATTACGGCGTTAGTGGCTGAAGATAAAGGTTTAGCTGATATTCGATACATCTCTGAAAACGCACGAAGCTTTTTAGAAAACGAAGGTTGGTTAGCGTTTGAACACGGTTACGACCAAGGTTTAGCTGTACGTGAGATTATGCAGGCGCTCGGATATCTCGATGTTGTGACAGAGAAAGATTACGGTGGTAATGACCGAGTGACATTGGGTCGTTACTGTTCATAGGCTGCTGTTAATCATCTTGTGAGCAATAGATGATTAACTTGCTAAATTGATACCTTTAACTCGAAAATACACTTAACTCGATAATGCATTTAACGCAGAAATACAGAGATTTTACGCAGAACTACAGAGCATTAACGGGTATTGTGTGGCTCGTGTTAACGAAAGACATATAAAAATATAAAGGAATACCATGTACGAAGGTCTAAAACATTTTCACCTATTAACGATTGCTATAAGCGCACTGCTTCTTTCGATTCGTTTCGCTCTTATGATGACTAACTCACCGAAGCTTAAGCATCCTTTCTTACAGCGTTTCCCTCATATCAATGACTCATTGCTGTTGCTTTCGGGTATTGGTTTGATTTTTATCACTGGCTTTATTCCATTTACACCAGCAGCACCCTGGTTAACCGAAAAACTAACCTGTGTTATGGCTTACATCGCATTGGGCTTCTTTGCGCTTAAGCTAGGTAAAAACAAGCTACTGAGAGTGTTCTCTTTCTTTGGTGCGCTTGGCTGGTTAGCGATGGCAGGTAAAATTGCAATGACGAAGACACCAACATTTTTCGGTTAATTATCTCCTTATTTCGGTTAACTACCTATGTACGAATTTTTTGATGAAGACTTTGACCAGCTAGAGTTAGCTGAAGGTGCATTGATCTTAAATAAAGCGATTAACCCAGAAACTCAAGACAGTTGGGCAGAACAAGAGTTGGCGAGATTGTTAAAAGACGCCGAGTTTGCTTTGGTTAACGAAACGGATGAACAGCAGAAGTTTGAATCCTTTATTCGACTATTCTTTTATGAGTGGGGTTTTGCTGGGGATAAAGATGCGTATTTTTCTTCGGAAAACGCATTTATCGATAAAGTACTTGAGAGAAAAAAAGGCATTCCAGTGAGTCTTGGTGCGATCTTTCTTTATCTAGGTCGCAAGTTAGGCTTCCCTGTTGAAGGCGTGTCTTTCCCAACTCAATTCTTACTTAAAGTGAGTTGGTTCGGGCAAGCTGCTGTATACATTAACCCGTACAACGGCGAGTACGTTGGCGTGCAAACTTTACGAGCATGGCTTATTGGGCATGATGGCCCACTAGCTAAGGTAAAAGCTGAACACTTAGAAGTTGCTGACCACCCAACGATTATTGGTAAGTGGCTAGCGTTACTTAAGAGTGCATTGCTTCGAGAAGAGCGTTATACGCTTGCATTGAAGTGTACCGACCTTGCGTTAACGTTTGTGCCGGATGATCCGTATGAAATCCGCGACCGCGGCTTTATTTATCAGCAGCTAGACTGTCATCAGGTCGCTGCTACGGATTATCAATATTTTATCGACCAATGCCCAGATGACCCTGCATCTGAGCTACTAAAATCTCAAGTGAACGTCATGAACGAAAAGATAGTGGTTGTTCACTAATTAATAATTATTTAGAGAGAATATGATGGAACAGAAAACAGTTCACATTGGCAATATGCCAATTGCTAATGACAAGCCATTTACGCTATTTGCAGGTATGAACGTTCTTGAATCTCGCGATCTAGCTATGCAGATCTGTGAGCACTACGTGAAAGTAACAGAGAAGTTGGGTATCCCTTATGTATTTAAGGCGTCTTTCGACAAAGCAAACCGTAGCTCAGTTCACTCATACCGTGGTCCTGGCATGGAAGAAGGTCTTAAAATTTTCCAAGAGCTGAAAGATACCTTTGGCGTGAAGATCATCACTGATATTCACACTGAAGCGCAAGCTCAGCCTGTTGCTGATGTGGTTGATGTAATCCAGCTTCCAGCGTTCCTTGCTCGTCAAACTGATCTTGTTGAAGCAATGGCTAAGACTGGCGCGGTTATCAATGTGAAGAAGCCTCAGTTCATGAGCCCAGATCAAGTGGGTAATATCGTTGATAAGTTTGCTGAGTGTGGCAACGAGAACATCATTCTTTGTGAACGCGGTTCTTGCATGGGTTATGACAACTTAGTAGTTGATATGCTTGGTTTTGGTGTGATGAAGAAATCATCAAACGGTAGCCCAATCATCTTTGATGTGACTCACGCGCTTCAAATGCGTGATCCATCAGGTGCTGCATCTGGCGGTCGTCGTGAGCAAACGGTTGAACTAGCTAAAGCGGGCATTGCGACGGGTATTGCTGGTCTATTTCTTGAGGCTCACCCTAACCCGGATCAAGCTCGTTGTGATGGCCCATCAGCTCTACCGCTAGATAAGCTAGAACCGTTCTTGAAGCAGATGAAAGCACTTGATGACCTTATCAAAGGCTTCGAGCACATCGAAATCAAATAGTTTTATCTGATGTTAAGTCACTAGTATTAACTAGAGAGTGTTAACTCGTTATTTGATTGTAATAGACAAACGCCCAACTCTTAGAGTTGGGCGTTTTTTAATGGAACATCCGTTTAGTTCACCGAAGCCTCGGCCTATTTGGGCTATGACTAAGCTGTCTGTCTGGCTGTTCACGAACTTGTTTTGCAGTGCGTCAATCCACGATAGGCGATTAACCCCTTGTTAACAGAGCCTCTGATTCCCTAAGAAAGCGGTATAGGTGTGTGAGGTCTGTCCTGTTTGTAGTGAATTGCTGACATTCATCACACTTTATAAGTAAACGATTGCCTGTGATGCAGGGGAAGTTTGAGTGTAATCTCATAATTTTGTTACACTTAACTGTTGATTCATGCGTGACCAATTCGACATAAATATGAAATCATCGTGTTACATTTAGAATGTTAATTTAAGATTAGTCATGTTGAAGTCTTATTGTTCGAACTCCAGACAAGGAGTCGCAATGGATTATAGAAAGCAGTGGATTCCCCTAAAAAGTTCAAAGGTATGACAATGAAGCAACGCCTTATTCTAAAGACAGCACTAAGTGCTGCAATCCTAGCTACTTTGGCTGGATGTGCGTCTCAATCAGCTCATGATTGGAACCAAGACGAAACTTATAAGCTAACTATCCTGCATACGAACGACAACCATGGTCGTTTTTGGCAGAACAAATACGGCGAATACGGCATGTCTGCACGTAAAACGCTTGTTGACCAACTTCGTGCAGAAGTTGAAGCAGAAGGCGGTAGCGTGTTGCTTCTATCTGGCGGTGACATCAACACTGGTGTACCAGAGTCAGACCTTCAGGATGCAGAACCTGATTTTAAAGGTATGAATAAAATTGGTTACGATGCAATGGCATTAGGTAACCACGAGTTCGATAACTCACTAGACGTACTGCAAAAACAGATCGACTGGGCAAACTTCCCAATGCTATCTGCAAACATCTACGACAAAGCGACAGGCGAGCGTAAATTCCAAGCTTACGAGATGTTTGAAAAGCAAGGTATCAAAATTGCTGTTATCGGTCTAACGACTGAAGATACTGCGAAAATTGGTAACCCAGAATTTATTGCTGGTATCGATTTCCGTGACCCTAAAGAAGAAGCGAAGAAACTGATCGCTGAACTTAAAGAAACAGAAAAACCAGATCTTATCTTCGCTGTGACTCACATGGGTCACTACGAAAATGGTCAGCGTGGTGTTAATGCTCCGGGTGATGTAGCACTAGCTCGTTACCTAAATGAAGGCGATCTAGATATGATCGTTGGTGGTCACTCTCAAGAGCCTGTATGTATGGAAGGCCCTAACGTTGCGAAGCAAAACTTCAAGCCGGGTGATGAGTGTAAACCAGACGTTCAAAACGGTACTTACATCGTTCAAGCTCACGAGTGGGGCAAGTACGTAGGCCGTGCTGATTACGAATTCCGTAATGGCGAACTAGAGATGGTGAGCTACGACTTGGTTCCCGTTAACCTTAAGAAGAAAGTTAAGATTGACGGCAAGAAGCAACGCGTTCTTATTCAAGATGAAATCGCACAAGATCCAGAGCTGCTTGAATTCCTACGTCCTTTCCAAGAACAGGGCCAAGCTCAGTTAGAAGTTCAAATCGCTGAGACAAATGGCAAGCTTGAAGGTGACCGTAACGTAGTTCGCTTCCAACAAACTAACCTGGGTCGTTTGATTGCGACTTCTCACATGGAGCGTGCAAAAGCAGACTTCGCTGTGATGAACTCTGGTGGCGTTCGTGACTCAATTGAAGCCGGCGATGTGACGTACAAAGATGTACTAACAGTACAGCCTTTTGCAAACATCCTGACTTACACTGATATGACTGGTAAAGAAGTTCTAGATTACCTAAACGTAGTGGCGACTAAACCTGTTGATTCAGGTGCTTATGCACAGTTTGCAGGTATTTCTATGACTGTCGCTGACGGTGAAGTATCGAATGTCTTCATCGGTGGCAAGCAGCTTCGTTTAGATGAAACATACCGCTTTACGGTACCAAGCTTTAACGCTGCTGGCGGTGACGGTTACCCTAAACTGTCTGATCACCCTGGCTTTGTGAACACAGGTTTTGTTGACGCTGAAGTACTAAAAGAGTACCTAGAAGCAAACAGCCCTGTTGATGTGAACAAGTACGCGCCTTCAGGTCAAATGGTTTACAAGTAATTGAACCCAGTTAATTGAATCACTAGGTGCTAAATTAGATTGACTCTAGCACCATGATAAATTTAACTAAAGCGACGCCTCGGCGTCGCTTTTTGTTTATCTATCGTTTGGATTTGTTATGACCCCTGCAATCAATCTCGCCAAGAAAAAGAAAATCGCTCACAGTGTGCATCAGTATCATCATGATACAAATAACACGAATTATGGATTAGAGGCTGTCGAAGCGCTTGGTCAAGATCCCAAACGTGTATTCAAAACTCTGTTGTTCAGCTTGAATGGTGTGGCGAAAGATTTGGCGGTAGCTGTTATTCCTGTTGACCAGAAGTTAAACCTTAAGCTTGCAGCTAAAGCAGCGAAAGGTAAAAAAGCAGAGATGGCTGATCCAGATATTGCTCAGAAAACGACAGGTTATGTGGTGGGAGGAATCAGTCCTCTTGGTCAGAAAAAAGCATTACCTACCTTTGTTCATTCCAGCGCTACCGATTTTGAAACGATATGTGTGAGTGCAGGGAAGAGAGGGTTAGAGATCGAGCTAGATCCGAAATACTTAGTACTACTTACGCGTGGTCAGTTTGCTGAACTATGCCTGTAGCTTGTGCTTTCCATAACGATAAACGTACATGGTCACAAATAAAAACGCCCGCTAGACTAATCTAGCGGGCGTTTCTTTATCGACAGTCCCGTTTGAAAGGATTCTGACTATTTCTTCAAACCTAAAGTACCACCAACACGTTTCGGTGCAGGTTTGTTCGGCCTGTTTGAATCTTGACTACGGTCTGTCGGTTTACCGCTTCGACGTTCGTTATTGTCGCGATCTGTGCGATTGCGATCCGAACGGTTTTTATCTGAATTAGAACGCTCTGAACGAGAGTTTGATTTCCAGTTTTCGGTATTGCCACCGCCACCGCTTTCACCGTTCGATGAGTTACGGCCACGCTTTGAGTTAGGCGCATGACGGAATTCATCCGCATTGTTACCGCGGTAAGTGCGAGTACGGTTCTCGTTTTGATTACGGCGCGCTGTTGAAGTTTGGTTCTCTTCACGGCTATCAAAAAGTTTCGCGTCAGTTGCTTTACGAATTCGTTGACCTTTCGCGTTCATTTTTGACGCATCTTCAGTACTTACTGAGCCTTCACACATCGCCAAGATTTCATTAATCTCTTCGTCGCTCAGGTAGCGCCATTTTCCGTTAGGAATACCGTCCAATGAGATGTTCATAATACGAACACGGCGTAGCTTAAATACTTCGTAACCGAGCGCTTCACACATACGGCGAATCTGACGGTTAAGGCCTTGCGTTAATGTGATGCGAAACGAGAACTTGGTCTCTTTCTCTACCTTACATGGCAAGGTAACAGTATCGAGAATATGAACGCCAGCGCCCATTTGCTTCAAGAACTCAGTCGTAATAGGTTTGTCTACACGAACCACGTATTCTTTCTCGTGGTTGTTACCTGCACGTAGGATTTTGTTTACGATATCGCCGTCGTTGGTCAAGAAGATAAGACCATCAGAAGGCTTATCTAGACGACCAATAGGGAATATACGCTTGTGGTGACCTATAAAGTCGACGATGTTGCCTGGAATATCACGCTCAGTAGTACAGGTGATACCTGTTGGTTTATTAAGAGCAATGTAGATCGGCTTTTCTCTTGAACGAACAGGTTTATTGTCGATCTCAACATCATCACCAGGCAAGACTTTAGTGCCCATTTCAGGGATCTTACCGTTAATAGTAACTCGGCCAGCATCAATGAGTTTGTCGGCTTCGCGGCGTGAGCAAAAACCAGTTTCACTGATGTATTTATTAAGGCGTTTAGCTTGGGATTCTTGTGACATGATATTCTCTTAGCGTTTCACAACGGAAATATAGATAAACAAAAAGCAACCTCTGAATAGTTGCTTTGAGTTGGGATTCGTTAACTGAGAACAATTTTAGCACTTGGTGTGAGTCTAGGCACGAAATATCGCTCTTGATGCAAGACCGCTATTAGCTTAATTATCTATCTCAACTTATCAACTGCTGCGCTTTTGATGGCGCTCTCTGTTTTCTAGTTTTTTGTCATTACTCTTTCTGAGCATGACATAGACCGCGCCTGTACCACCGTGAAATTGCTGAGCTGAATGAACACATTGAACATCGTTAATTTGTGTTAGCCAATTTGCCACGTAGCTTTTCATCATTGCTGGTGGATTCGAACGCTCACCTTTACCGTGGACAATGATAACGGTACGAACATCCATTCTTAAACACTGACGCAAAAATGAGAGTACTTCGTTACGAGCGTCTTTCAATGTTTTCCTGTGAAGGTCGAGTTTGGCTTGAATTGGATACTTGCCCAAGCGCAGCTTTTTGTATACGCCTTCTTGTACGCCATCTTTTTTATAAGCAATGACATCGTCAGGTTTGATCATTGGAGAGTAGTCTAATGATAAGTAGTCTTTCTCGTCGTCAGACAGCCACATAGCGGCTTCACGCTTAGCAAGGTGAGATTCTGTGACTCGGTGTACTTTCTGGTGTTCGGCGGTGTCATGGTCGATACGTTTAACATCGCCCATCATTTCTTGGAATAGATCTAAGTCGTCATCATGAGACATAGTGTGTATCTCAAGTTGGATAAGGATAAGGTAAGTATACCTAAGTTGAGGCCGGGTTTAAAAATGAAAAAACCGGAGAAGACAATAAGTCGGCTCCGGTGCAAAGCGTTTTTACATCTACCTAAAGAAAATGATACTTAAAAGTAGATGATTTAGGCTGAGCGATTCTAGTGAGGAGATTTTTCAGTCATAACTTTGTAGATGAAGAAGCCTCCATAGAACATCATGAGACCCAGAGCCCCGAATATTACTATCATTGAAGATAGCCCCACCGCATTACCAAATAGGAGTTCTAGCCAAAAGTCCATGTGTATACCTCAAAGTTATATGACACGAGTTAGTGTATTAACTGGTGTTATCAATTCACTGATCTGGATCAATCCTGTTTCATAAGTTAAATACTTGTTGGTAACTGTGTGTTTTTCGTCACATTGGCATTTCACTTGTACGTCTTTTGTTCGAACGATTCGATATTGTAAAAAAGAGTGAAAAAAGCCCTTGCGGATAAACTCAGAATCCGTATTATACGCTTCATCGACAGGCAATCAGCCAGTTAGATATCTCGGTGAATAGCGCAGCTTGGTAG
>NZ_AJZM02000195.1 GCF_000272405.2 Vibrio tasmaniensis 1F-187 | reverse complement strand
CACGGCTCTTGAAAGAGAGCCCATCGTTTTGTTTTTTAAAAGAACAAAACAATGTCCTAACAAGGAGTGTGAACGATGCAGATTATCTACGGATATTGTCGTGAAGATGAGGCCGTGAGTTTATTAGGCCACTTTGTTGAACAAGGTGATTTTGTCAGCGTCAAAGAACTGGGAACGGTTGGGCGTGAACACATGGCGTTTGCCGCTTTGTTGCCTTTTACTGGGCACCTTGCATTTCCTTTCTGTTGGAAGGGCGTTCATTTGGTTGCGGTTCAAAAACAAGCTCAGTCAGTTAA
The DNA here is from genome assembly GCF_000272405.2 of Vibrio tasmaniensis 1F-187. Classification (GTDB taxonomy): domain Bacteria; phylum Pseudomonadota; class Gammaproteobacteria; order Enterobacterales; family Vibrionaceae; genus Vibrio; species Vibrio tasmaniensis_A. The sequence continues at coordinate 22 of NZ_AJZM02000195.1, read as the reverse complement.
TCGTCTCACTCTCCCAACCTCA
>NZ_AJZM02000194.1:1301-1382 GCF_000272405.2 Vibrio tasmaniensis 1F-187 | reverse complement strand
GCACAGTTCAACAAAGAAGGCCACGACATCGTCGATCACTTCACTTATGCGTTCATGGGTGATGGTTGTTTGATGGAAGGT
>NZ_AJZM02000194.1:303-1291 GCF_000272405.2 Vibrio tasmaniensis 1F-187 | reverse complement strand
CAACAAAGAAGGCCACGACATCGTAGACCACTACACTTATGCATTCATGGGTGATGGCTGTCTGATGGAAGGCATTTCTCACGAAGCATGTTCTCTAGCGGGTACGCTAGGTCTTGGTAAGCTGGTTGCTTTCTGGGATGACAACGGCATCTCTATCGATGGCGAAGTTGAAGGTTGGTTCTCTGACGATACACCTAAGCGTTTTGAAGCTTACGGCTGGCACGTAATCCCAGCGGTAGATGGCCACGACTCTGACGCTATCAACGCGGCTATCGAAGCAGCTAAAGCGGATCCTCGTCCGACTCTAATTTGTACTAAAACAGTAATCGGCTTTGGTTCTCCAAACAAAGCAGGCACGCACGACTGTCACGGTGCACCATTAGGCGCTGACGAAATCGCAGCAACTCGTAAACAACTAGGTTGGGAGCACGGTCCTTTTGAAATTCCGTCGGAAGTTTACTCAGAGTGGGATGCGAAAGAAGCAGGCGCAGCTAAGGAAGCAGCGTGGAACGAGAAACTTGCAGCTTATGAAGCAGCATACCCTGAGCTGGCAGCTGAATTCAAACGCCGCGTAAACGGTGATCTTCCTGCTGAATGGGAAGAGAAAGCATCGGCAATCATCGCTGATCTTCAAGCTAACCCTGCAAACATCGCATCACGTAAAGCATCTCAAAATGCTCTAGAAGCATTCGGTGCTATGCTGCCTGAATTCATGGGCGGCTCTGCTGACCTTGCGCCTTCTAACCTGACTATGTGGTCTGGTTCTAAGTCTCTTGAAGCAAATGACTTCTCTGGTAACTACATCCACTACGGTGTACGTGAATTCGGTATGACTGCAATCATGAACGGTATCGCTCTGCACGGTGGTTTCGTACCATACGGCGCAACGTTCCTAATGTTCATGGAATACGCACGTAACGCAATGCGTATGGCTGCTCTGATGAAAACTCAGAACATCCAAGTTTACACGCACGATTCTATCGGCCTA
>NZ_AJZM02000194.1:0-293 GCF_000272405.2 Vibrio tasmaniensis 1F-187 | reverse complement strand
ATGCGTATGGCTGCTCTGATGAAAGTTCAGAACATTCAAGTTTACACGCATGACTCTATCGGTCTTGGCGAAGATGGTCCTACTCACCAACCGGTTGAGCAGATCGCTTCTCTACGTCTGACTCCAAACATGAGCACATGGCGCCCATGTGACCAAGTTGAGTCTGCTGTTGCTTGGAAACTAGCAATCGAACGCAAAGATGGTCCTTCTGCACTTATCTTCTCTCGTCAAAACCTTGCACAGCAAGATCGTGACGCTGAGCAAGTAGCAAACATCGCTAAGGGTGGTTACAT
>NZ_AJZM02000193.1 GCF_000272405.2 Vibrio tasmaniensis 1F-187 | reverse complement strand
GTCCAGTCTTACTGGAGCAGATCAGAATTAGCATTGAATAGAACGCATAATCACTAGAAAATGCTAGTTTCAAATAGCCTGTGAAATACTCGAAAGTAACCACAATTAGCAGTGCTAATAAATTTGATAGCACTATCAACCTTACGAATTTAAACATATTCCCTCTGATACCAATAGAACGGCTAACGTCCCAATAAACGGTGAGTGAACGTGTGCCATAATGAAGCGAAACGAAATCGGCACACGTTTATGAATCCGACTTAACTGCTTTGTGAACTGGCTTTTCTAGCGATCACTAAACCATGATTACTTGATCCCAAAAGGCTTGCTTCGTCGCAATTTGCCAAATGATAATCTAACCATGTCTGATATTGAGATGGCGTAAAGTTATTAACACCGTTAGATATGTAACGTCCAAATCCATCTGTTGCTGCGTGTCCAATTACATTAAACCCGTTTTTGTTTACAAGATTTTCAATTTCACTAGGCGTTGCGAAATACCCGACCTTAAAAAAACTATCGGCTTTAGCGTTTGATACAGTGCCATGTTTATTTAACTCTAAAAGCACCTCCGGAGTGACTAGCTCTGGAAATTGTTGGGCAAACATACCAGCGACAAAGAAACGTGAAATATAGGCTATGGCTAGTACACCATTTGGCTTTAAAATCCTTAGTGCTTCATTAACCGCAAGTTCTCTTTCATGCAGAGTTTTTAGGTGGTACAAGGGTCCAAGAATTAGACAAACGTCTTGAGAACTACTTTCGATAAATGACACATCACAAGCATTACCCTCAAACACTTTTAACTCAATACCTTCAGATTTTGCTTTAGTATTTAAAATCTTCACTTGGTCAGGCGCAAGTTCTACTGCTGTAACATCACAACCTAATTTCGCAAAATGTAAGGAATAGCGCCCCGTTGCTGCTCCTAACTCACATACTGATTTCCCTTTAAGTAAATAAGGTGTGAGTTTATGTATCGTAGTATCAAACTCTAACTGAGCGATATATTGCCGAGTTAGCCTTTCATCTTCGTTTGCTCCCGTATATTGGGCTATCAATTCTTTCATTGGTCAACATCCCCTTTGCCAGTTAGCGCTGCGTTAAGTAGCTGACAACGCAACCACTACACAGTCGACTTAAATTTGTTATTAGAACGATACTTAAAGGTATCGCCCTAACTAAAAACCGCTTTAGTCTTCATGCCGTAGATCCAGATGGTAAAGTTATACTTCAGAAGTCAGTAACTCGCTATAAGCTACTGACTACAATAGCAAATATGCAACTCATGCGTTGAAGCGAGTAGCGAAAATAGCTAACTGGGATATAAATTTGCTATCGCTTGTTATAAGCGAACTAGCTTGACCGTATTACTTATTTTTATTGTTCAGCCCAGACTCTAGTGCTGCTGCCTTAGTTTTAGCTGACTCTTCATAAGCATTAAATACATCGCTATTTTTACGACCGCTAAAGTGCAGAAAACCATGAATAATAAGCATAAAGAAGGATATCAACACAACAAATATGGGCGCTAAACCTAACCCATCAATGTTCGTTGATAAAAGACCTAGAACAAAAAATACACTCGATATAAGTGCAACCGATTTACTGCGAGATGATGAGCCTATAAGTAACCCGCTTTACATAACTAAAGAAAGAATAATACTTAGAACCTTTTACGCATACTTTGAAATACTTAACAAATGCAATAGCTTATAACGAAAAGTTAAAGCGTGAATAACGCAATACCGAAGCTACTGCAAACACCTTAATCACTAAAACCAACACACAGTAAAAATGCCACGCGTTGCGAATCACCCTTAAACAGTTTATTATGCGGTTGATTTATTATAAATGTTCGGATGCCAGATTTGCATAAGTATTTCTGGGTTCTCAATAGGCTTAAAACCGTACTGTGAATACAAGCCATGAGCATCTCTCGTGGCTAGAACCATTCGTCTTAAGCCTTGCAGATCAGGATGTTCAACGACTGTTTTGACTAGCCATTTACTCAACCCTATCCCTCGGTGAGATTCAAGAATGAATACATCGGCTAAGTACGCAAATGTTGCCTTATCAGTAATCAAGCGGGCAAAGCCGACTTGAGAGCCTGAACTTTCAAACACCCCAAAACAGAATGAATTTAGTACAGCTTTTTCCAATGTGCTCTTAGGGATACCTTGAGCCCAATAGCTTGTTGAAACAAATTGATGAATGACATTAAGATCAAGTTCATCATTATTGGTGCTAATTCTAAAGCCTTTCACTCAAACTCCTCCCTGAGATTAAGTACAATTTTTCCCAAACCGCATAGACATAATGACCCCCACGAAAGGTGCTAGCCTCCAATATCGTGGGTTAGCTTAAAGCCAGAGCCATAATTAGTGCGTCAAACAACTAAATTTGGAGGCTAGCATGAATAAAGATAGCATAATTTTTATTGGCTTAGATACGCATAAGTCATTTATTCAAGTCACTGTATTACAAGAACATCGTGGGGCAAATCCACTACACCTTGGCCGTATTAAATCGAATAAGTCCGCGTTGATTAAATTGGCCAAACAGCTGCAATCCAAGTATCCCAAAGCCACTCTGCACTTTGTCTATCAAGCAGGGCCATGTGGTTACTGGACTTATCGCTTAATGACAAGCCTTGGACACTGCTGCTATGTCGTCGCTCCATCACTTATACCTAAAAAGCCAGGCGATAGAGTTAAAACTGACAAACGTGACGCTGCAAAGCTCACCAAGCTGTTAAAGGCCGAAGAGCTCACACCCATCTATGTACCGGAAGCAGAAGATGAAGCCATTCGAGACCTCTCGCGTGCCAGAGAAACCGCAATGAAAGATCTCAAAGACGCAAAATTCCAACTCAAAGGCTTTCTTCTTCGCAATAATATCCAAGCGACGGTGAATGATAACTGGTCTAAAAAGCATCTACGGTGGCTAACCGACCTCATTCTTCCTCATCATAGTCAGCAAATCGTTTTACAAGAGATGATCATTACCATCAATGAGCGAATGCAACGGCTTCAACGACTCGATAATGAACTACTCCATCAAGTCAAAAACTGGCGATACTATCCTGTGGTGAAAGCCATTCAAGCTATGCGTGGCGTCAGGTTACTCGTAGCACTCGGCACAATAGCCGAACTGGGTGACTTACGACGATTTGATCATCCAAGAAAGCTTATGGCTTACCTCGGACTCGTTCCAACTGAAAACTCTAGTGGCGGTAAAACTCGTCGTGGCAGCTTAACAAAGTGTGGCAACAGTCGGGCCAGACGGTTGCTGGTCGAAGGCGCACATACCTATAAGCACAAAGCGAACATCTCTGTAGAGCTCCAACTAAGGCAAGAAGGACTGCCTAAAGAGATCGTCGATATCGCTTGGCAGGCCCAGCAAAGGTTATGTCGTCGTTACCAACGACTGCTACAAAAAGGTAAACACCGAAATGTCGTTGTGGTCGCCATCGCTAGAGAGATGATCGCTTACATCTGGGCGATTGCTCGTGAAGTTGTCATCAGCGATGTGGATCCTAAAACTCGAATCGCTCGATTACCGGCATGAAGACAGAATTAGTGTTATCGCATTGGATAAAGCATCGGGAGTGGCACAAACACCGACGGCGTTAGGACGGCAATATAGCTTCGGCTATATTGAACCACGAGCATAGACTGAAGACAGGTGCCACGACGGAACAAGTAAGGTAGGCTCTACTCATCAAACGATGAGCAATCCACGTATATCAGCATGAGAACCGACGACATTACTTGCTTCATCTATGCGGTAACACTATCCCCTAAGCAACAAGAAAAGCTCTGATAATACAGGAGAGAAACTTCTACGTTTTTAATTGACAGTGGGGGTCATATCAACGCCGCGTTAAGGTGCGACAAACAAGTGTGCCATACTTGAGCGAAGCGAAACCGGCACGCGTTTGGAGTCACTCTTAAACGCTTGTATGGATAATAAGCACTCCAATCGGGTAATGTGAGACCCAGGCTTTAGCTGCAACTAAAGCTTTCTATGTAGCAGTTCGTTTAAACGCTGGCTCCTCTATCGAGAGACCGATAACAAACATGAACGCTACATAGGACTTCAAGCATAAACCTCGAATAGTCGACTGGGTCTCGAACCCGCATTACGCAGCATGAGTTAGCTTATTATGAATACCAAAATCAATCAAAGCATCAACGTTGGAGTTGATACCGGAAAAACACAATTAGACATCCACATCAGGCCACTAGACCTATTTTTCTCAGTAGAGAACAATGATAAAGGCATCAAAAAAGCACTTAAAACGATTAAGAATCACAGTCCTGAACGAATCGTTATTGAAGCTACAGGCCGATTAGAAATGCCTTTTGTTCTTGCATGTGCAGAGGCTCAATTACCTATTGTCAGAGCAAACCCTGTCCACATAAAACGATTCGCTGGTGCTATTGGCCGCAGAGCCAAAAATGATCGTTTAGATGCAGAATTGATCGCTCACTATGGAGAAGCAATCAAACCAGCTCTTACTGTCATAAAGCCAAAAAACATACGCCTAATGAGTGACTTAGTCATTCGCCGAAAACAGTTGTTATCCATGCAAACCATGGAAAAGAACCGAATCCAGATACTTCCCGCCTCTCTCCATCCGACTATAAACCAATGCTAACCACGATAAAAAATCAAATCACCAAGTTAGAAGAAAAGCTCGTTAAACTCATTGAAGATAGCCCTGAATACCAAGCTAAAAACACAATATTGCAAAGCGTCCCAGGAATAGGAAACATTGCCGCTGCATCAATAATTAGCAACGTACCTGAACTTGGTTACATCACGAATAAACAAGCAGCATCACTGATTGGTGTCGCTCCAATAACACGCGAAAGTGGGCGCTACAAAGGTAAGCGCGTGATCCAAGGCGGCCGAGCGCAAGTACGCACTGTGTTATATATGGCAATGATGTCAGCCATGCAATGTAACACCGTATTCAAAGCGACTTATGCTCGGCTTTTAGCTGCCGGAAAGCCTAAGAAAGTCGCTATTATTGCATGCGTGCGCAAGATGGTTGTGATCTTAAATTCAATGCTCAGAGATGGTGCCATGTGGAATGAAAGTACAGCCAAAAACTAATCATTGACGCCATAGTCGTTTGTTATAACTTCAGATACGTGTGGATTGTTGTATGTAAGTTTTTAAACCCTGTTAGCTCAAATTCCAGTACCCATGATGATTCAAGTGTCATAGGTAACTTTCCATTTGTCGATTCGCCAAATTTAATTTCAGTTATATCAATAGGACTATGGGCAGCAAAGAAGTAAACTGACCCATCAATATACCCGTCATCTGGGTTTACAGGGAAAGTAAATGTTCTACCAGCAAGTTCATTAAGCTCTGTGGGTAAATTAATACCGTTTAGGCTAATTACAGTTTCTATTTTCTCAGAATAGTCGTCTAGACTAAGTTCAAACGGCTCTATTCCTATCTCAAGTGAAACGTCGCCATCGACGCCAGAAATCTTTGCACTTGTAAATTTGAGCTTTTCTATCGGGAAATTTTCCACTCTTCCTCCTGAGTTATAACGCCTGCATAACACGTTTGCTACGATACAGACTTAATTGAATTTTACCGCCTTAATCACTGAAACTAAAGGCAAACTGACAACGCCGAATGTAGCAAATCGTGTTGATGCATTTGTTAGGCGATATCTAAACTTTTCCTAGAAATGAATCTTAGTTCCACATTAGCTGGGCATTGAGATACCTTTCGGTTCCAATAATCTTCAATTCGACTTAACTTAGATTCATCAAAATAATAAACAACAGTAAAAATCAACTTGAAGTTAGATTCAAAAAACTTATCAGCAACAACTGCATTATACAAAACACGATCTAACATAGATGTTGGCGGAATAACTGATTTAATAGCCTTAACTTCAGCAAATAGAAACTGATTTTTATGTACCGAACTCAAATGTGCATCAAATATTACATCACTATCACCTATACCAATATTTCTTGTTGCATGCGTCTTAAATTCTCTATTAAGAGACTTAATAATCGTATCTTCTACCAATTCCAAGTCTTGTTTAAATAGCTGATGTTCTTCTCGTCTTTTAGCTCGTTCATCAATACTACTTTTATTAGAACTAGGTTTCTGCTTAGGTTTTGAGTCCGTATCACAAGACTCTTTCATACCACTTAATGATTCTTTAACTTCTTTTTCTAATTTTAATTCTTGCTCTTCTGGTGATAATGTCCGTAAAAATGATTTATCATCTTTATAATCACCGGGAGCATACAATTTTCCATGATGATTTGTAACTAACCGATAAAAAGTAATTAATACCAATACAGGAAAAAGCACTATAAACATAATTAAAGGCCATCTTTCATTCTCGGTTAACTTTTCAACCGATGAATTAAGTAGAAGACTTGCAAATCCATAAATCAATGAAATGAATAAAGCAACTATACCAAGCGGATTTCTTGCGAAATCTTTCGCTCCTTTTAAAAATTCCATATATCCCTCATATTAACCACCTATTCGCCTAGACATAATGACCCCCACGAAAGATGCTAGCCTCCAATATCGTGGGTT
>NZ_AJZM02000192.1 GCF_000272405.2 Vibrio tasmaniensis 1F-187 | reverse complement strand
ATTTAATTACGCAACAAAGCCGGTGATCGGTGGTTACACAGCGGTTGTTTGGACCGATACTATCCAAGCTATCATCCTTTTTGCTGGCTTCATCTTGATGGCGGTTATGTCTGTGGATCACATCGGTGGCATGGATAACCTTTACGCTGCGATGGACCCTGCTGCTACGAGCTTTTTAGCAATCGATAAACTGGGCATTCTGCCTGCTGTATCTCTGGCTGTGGTTATCGGTGTGGGTGTACTGGCGACGCCTTCATTCCGTCAACGTATCTACTCAGGCAAAGACGTTAAAACCATCCGTCGCTCATTTGTTGCATCGGGTGTGTTGTACCTTTTCTTCTCAATCATTCCTGCAATCATTGGTATGGCTGCACACGCAATCGACCCATCATTGGATAACCCGAACTACTCGTTCCCTTACGTAGCTGCAACGGTTCTTCCGGTTGGCGTTGGCATGATTGTTCTTATCGCGGGTCTTTCTGCAACCATGTCGAGCGCAAGCTCAGATGCGATTGCGGGCGTGTCTATCCTACTGCGTGACGTTTACGTGATGTTCACAGGCCGCGTACCAAACAAAGAGTCAATGGTGAACTATTCTCGCTTGGCACTGATTGTGGTGATTGGTTTTGCACTGTTGTTCGCACTAACGTCAAACGACATCATTGGCTACATCACGAAAATGATTTCAACCGTAATGTCGGGCATGTTTGTGTGCGGTATGTTGGGTCGATTCTGGAAACGTTACAACTGGCAGGGTGCGCTTGCTACGCTAGCGGGTGCATCTGTGGCTTCATTTGTCGTAATGCTAAACGCAGACTACACGGCTTTCTGGGGCAACCCTGTGATTCCTTCTTGTCTAGTGGCTCTAACGGCTGGTGTGCTGGTAAGCCTTTGTACTCCGGCTAATCAAGTAACACCAGAAATGGCGAAAGCAATCCTTGATGACGAGCGTGCTCTGATGGAAATGGAATTGTCAGACTCAGGTGTGCTTGAAGAAGACGCGTCTTCTCAACGTCCTGCAAATCAAACAAGCTAATCTAAAACGCTCCACAGCTAGTTAGTACAACAAATTCAGTACAACAAGTTGTGGAGTGGTTTAGCTAGCTCAGGCTCTGCTTCTCGGTAGGGCCTTCTTCCCCATTTATCTCTCTATTTTAGGATCTGCTATGCCTGCATCTTCTAACTTCAATATTGCTTTCTTTGGCGAGTGCATGGTCGAAATCAGCGGCTCTCCATTAACCAAAAAATTCGGTGGTGACACACTCAATACCGCACTTTACCTTTCTCGCTTAACTCAACATCAAAACCTCTCTGTTCATTACGCGACAGGCCTGGGCAGTGATGAGCTGTCTCAAAATATGATTGATAGCTGGCAGCTCGAAGGTATTCAAACCAATTTCGTCGAACGCATCGCGAACAAGCTTCCTGGGCTCTACATGGTCGAAACCGACGAGACAGGCGAGCGACACTTTCATTACTGGCGCAACGACGCGGCAGTAAAATCTTACTTTCAAATTGATAACTTAAACAAGCAAACCGACAACCTGAATAAGCTTGAAATCGCCCTGACAGAGAAACAAGTCGATGCGATTTACATCAGCGGTATCAGTATCGCGATCTTGGATGATGCCTCTCGCGAGCGTTTATTCAAAGCGATTAGCGTGTTCTCAAACCAAGGCGGTAAGGTGATTTTTGATAATAACTATCGCCCGCAACTTTGGATCACCGAGCAAGCTCGACATTGGTATGCCAAGTTACTGCCGCTGGTGGACATCGCCTTGATTACCGAAGACGACGATCTGCTTGTCTGGGGGAACTCAGAGAGCGTTCAACAACGTTGTATCCGTTTGGGTTGCCAAGAGATCGTCATCAAACGTGGCTGCGAGCCATGCAAGATTGTTCAAGTTGAACAGGACAACATTGTTGAGAATTATGTCTCAGCGACTCGTGTTTCTAACGTGGTCGACACCTGCGCGGCGGGCGATTCATTCGCTGCGGGTTATTTAGCTGCGCGTCTTACTGGCGAGAGCGCCACCGACGCAGCCGAACTTGGCCACCAACTAGCTTCCATCGTTATTCAATACTCTGGCGCAATCATCCCCGTGAGCGCTATGAGCCAACTGATTAAAAAATAAATAAAAAGCGGAATTACTATGTCTCAAGAAATGATCAACAAACTTAAACAATTCAAAGTTATCCCTGTTATCCAAATCAACAAGGTTGAACACGCGATTCCACTGGCAAAAGTGTTGGTAGAAAACGGCCTACCAGTTGCTGAAGTCACATTCCGTACTGAAGCGGCAGCAGACGCGATTCGTGCGATGCGCGATGCGTATCCAGAAATGTGTATCGGTGCCGGCACAGTATTAACGCCAGCGCAGATCGACCTTGCGAAAGAGTCGGGCAGCGAATTCATCGTAGCTCCGGGCCTGAACCCAAACACCGTAAAACGTTGCCAAGAGATCGGTATGCCAATCGTTCCGGGCGTAAATAACCCAAGCCAAGTAGAGCAAGCGCTAGAGCTTGGCCTTAACTTCTTGAAGTTCTTCCCTGCAGAAGCGTCTGGCGGCATCAACATGGTGAAATCTCTGTTAGCGCCATACGTTGATGTGTCTTTAATGCCAACGGGCGGTATCGGCAAGCACAACGTGAATGACTACCTAGCCGTGGATCGCGTGGTGTGTTGTGGCGGTACTTGGATGGTATCTCCGAAGATGATCGAGAATGAACAGTGGGACGAGATCGCGGCATTGGTTCGTGAAGCAGTCGCTCTTGTGGACTAACGAGAAGCGTTTGGAATAAAGATAAACAACAGCAGTGGTTGATGGTTCTGTTTTGTGAATTGCCTCCGATAAACAAAACAGAACCATATTTATATAGGAAAACTAATAATGAAAAAAACTATATTATCCCTATTGATTTCAGGTTCAGTAGTGTCCCCAATGGCGTTAGCAATGGCTCCAAATACCGATCTAAATTTAATGCCGTACCCACAAACGGTCGAGCTGCAAGCTGGGCAAGTGAAAGTAGATGGTAATTTTCAAGTTTACATCAAAGGCTTTAATTCTGATCGCGTTGAGTACACGGCGAAACGCTTTATTGATCGCCTTGAGCGTCAGACAGGTGTGCCGATTCTAAATTGGCAGGTTGATAGTGCAGATCAAGCGGACCTGATCATAGATATCGATGCGGCACCAAAGTCTGAAGTACAGAACATCGACTCTGTAGAGTCCTACAAAATTACCACTCAGGGTGAACAAATCACGCTGAGCTCTCCAAGCTCATACGGCACTATTCACGGCATCGAAACCCTTTTACAGCTCGTTGAAACCACAGCGACTGGCTACCATATTCCTGCCGTAACAATTGTCGATGAGCCCCGTTTTCGTTGGCGTGGTGTCTCTTACGATACTTCACGTCACTTCATTGAATTCGATGTGCTGATTCGTCAGTTAGATGCGATGGCGTCGGCGAAGATGAACGTGTTCCATTGGCACTTCTGGGACGATCAAGGCATTCGAATTCAAACGGAATCTTGGCCGCGTCTGTGGTCTGAAACTGCCGATGGTAATTACTACACCAAAGACCAAGTTCGCTACTTAGTTGAATACGCCCGTAATCTTGGTATTCGTGTTATCCCTGAGGTCTCTCTTCCGGGTCACTCTTCTGCCGTGGCTCATGCTTACCCGCGTTTGATGTCGGGCGTTGAAGGGCAAAACTACGAGCAAGAAAGAGGGTGGGGAGTGTTTGAACCGCTCATGGATCCACTGAACCCAGAAGTCTATGAGATGCTAGGTGACGTGTTTGACGAAGTGACCGAGCTGTTCCCTGATGAGTACTTTCATATCGGTGGCGATGAGCCGAACTATGCGCAATGGAAAAACAGCGAAAAGCACCAACAGTTCATTGAAGAGAACAATATCGATGGCGAGCGTGGTCTGCAGTCTTACCTCAATGTAAAAGTTGAGAAGATGCTCGAAGAGCGCGGTAAGAAGATGACCGGTTGGGATGAGATTTGGCATAAAGATCTGCCGACTTCCATCGTGATTCAAAGCTGGCAAGGGCATGACAGCATTGGTCGTGCGGCGAAAGAGGGCTACCCAGGTATTCTTTCTACGGGTTATTACCTAGATCAACCTCAGCCGACTAGCTACCACTATCGCAATGACCCAATGCCAAGTGGCATCACAGTTGACGATAAGCTGCACAGTGGCGAAAAGTTCGTGACGTATCAATGGCAGAAGCCACGTTCAAAAGGCGGCCCACGTAAGGGAACACTGACTATTATTGAAGGGAAAGACGGTACTTTCCGCGCATTCAGTGATTATAACGGCAAGTCTCGTGAAGAGATCTACATCCTTGATTATGTACCGGGTAAAACCTTTGTCGGTCACTTCGATAACTTCATGTCGTACACCGAGTTCAACCTAAACCTAAATCCCAAGGGTTTTACCGAAGGCAGTTACCAATTGGTCGGTAATGTGCGTTGGCCAACCACAGGTGAAGTGATTGCGAGCAGTGATGTTGAAGGCAGCGTGATTCCTGAACCAAATGGTGGTTACCCTGCAGAATTAACCGACAAAGAAAAAGAGCTTATCTTGGGAGGCGAGATCACCATGTGGCTAGAGAATAAAGACAGCCTCACGGTTGAAAACTACCTATGGCCGCGCAGCTATGCGATTGCAGAGCGCTTCTGGTCTGATGCGGAATTGACGGACGAACGCAGCATGTACAAGCGCATGAAAGCGATGGATACATGGTCTGAAGTGTCGGTTGGCCTGCGTCACCATGCGGATGCCGACATGTTGTTAAAACGTATTGCTAAAGGGCAGGATATCCACGATCTACGCGTGCTTGCGAAATACATTGAACCAGCACAGTACTATGCACGTAACTGGGAGAAGTGGAACTCTACGGAGCCTAAGGGCACTTTATACAGCCAATACGAGCGTCTAAACCGCTTTGTTGATGCGCTGCCAGTAGAAAGCTACGCGGTGTATGAGATGCAAGATTTGGTCAGTGAAGTCGAGACGGGTAATCAACAAGCGCTTGAGCAACTTGCCCAGCATTATCAACAAGCAAAAGCGGCTGCACTCGCTGCTGAGACTGTCTTCGCAGGTAATGTGTCTTCGGTAGAGACTGTGATTGTCGCAGAGAAAACCGCGGAAGTCGCAGACTTGGCGTTAACCTTGATTGCTAAAGCACAAGCGGATGAAAAAGTTAGAGCATCAGATGCAAATGCTTACCAAGCGATATTGTCTGAAGCAGCGAAAATCTATGATGAATCGATCATCGCGATTGTTCGCCCTACAGAGTTACTGTTGAAGCAGCTAGCTGAGTAAGTCGTTAACGGATTAGCGAATAAGTCACACGCCAATAAGTGAATCAAAACCGCCCTCTGTGGGCGGTTTTTTAGTTTTAGCTTCTCAATTGGGTGTAATTTCTCGCCCAATATAAGCGACTACTCACTAACACTACTCTGTAGCGTTAACGTTAATGTCAGGTAGAAGCTTCCAAGACCAAACTTTTGGTGTCGTCAGTTGGTTCGTGGACAAATAACGACGAGTTAAGCTTTGCAGTAAACGCGTGCTTCTCGTGGTGTATAAATACCAAAAGTTACGGCTGCTAGTAAACCATTCACGAATGTCTCTTGAACTTCAACTTTAGCAACGTTGTCGATACCGTTACATACTTTAGCTGCATCAATTTGCTTTTTCTGCGCTAGACCATTGATGAAAAAGTGGTGTGACTTTTCAGTTGTTGGTGCTGTTGCTTCGCTCTCTTGAGGGGCCATTACGAAAGTTTGTTGAGCGCAACCTGTTGCTACTAGCGATAGTGCCGCAATGATCATTAATTTTTTCATGTGTTTCTCCAGAGATAAAATTCAGCTCACGTTAGTAAGGGTGAACGAGTGTTGTTGGTTTTGAAGGGGGATATCTAGCCTCCTTCGGTTGATGTTGAACATTATTCCAGAGATGATTGGTCGTTACTGTATGGGTTTGTCAGTCGAATCGTTACACAGTGGAAAGGCTATAGTGAATACGGCGCCTTTTAAAGTATTGCTTTGTGCGACTTGTACTGTTGCACCGTGTTGAACACAGATCTTCTTGACGATAGAAAGCCCTAGACCATGGCCACTCTTGGCTTTGTTACGCGCTTTATCTCCAACATAAAAAGGTTCGAATAGGCGAGAACGGTGCTCTTTTGCTACGCCGTCACCGTCGTCATGCACGGCGATTTGTAGCATATCGTGGTGCACGCTTGCTTCTATCGAAATTTGTGAGCGTGCGAATTTCATCGCGTTACGTACTAGGTTATCTAACGCGCGATTGAGCAGCGTATCATCTGCTAATATCAAATGAGGTTGTTCTGGTAGTGATAGATCAATACTAAACTCAGTCTCTTTGTTCCAACGGCTCATTGCGTGATCGAGAAAGTCTCTTACCTCTAATGGCTGTAGTAAGTTATCTAGATCACAACTGTCGAGTTTTGCGTAATATAGTAGCTCATCGACCATTTTTTCCATCTCTTCTGTGTCTTCAACAATGCTCTCGATAGTATCTTGCTGTTCTTTGTTGAGTAGCGTGTCTTTGAGCATTTCAGCCTGCCATTGAATTCTGAATATTGGAGTTCGCAGTTCATGAGCTACCGCATTGGTAAGTGAACGATTACTCTCGATTAAGCTATGGATTCGGTCGGCCATCAGATTAAAGGATTTATTCAGAGTTCCAATTGCACTGCCGCCTGATGTTTCAGCTCGCGAAGAGAGGTCGCCTTCAGAGAAGCGTAATGTGGCATTTTCAAGCTTCTTAACTCTGCGGAAAATAATCAACAGATGACCCAGGCCATATACGATGAAGCTCGCGATAAAGAATACCCAAATAAGGTCATCTTCGAGCTCTATTTTTTGTCGAACGAGCGTGTCGTCGTTGGGCAGGTAATGATAGATGTTTTCACTGTTAGCTAAGCGAAACCATAACTCCCGATAGTCGTCGTGAAAAATAAATACGTTGGGGTTAGCAGTAAAGAATTCAGAAACTGGAGTCGGTACTTCATCATTCGATTTGAATGTGATGAGGGTATTGCGGGAGGTGTCAACAAACTGATTTATGGCTTGATGAGCGGCTTCGAGGCCCTGATTATTCGCGATGTTTTCTAGGAGCTGTTGGTGGGCCGTTGCTTCGTAATCTTGCAATATATATTCATAGTCGGTATTGAGCTGATAGACACAAATTTCGTAGGCGAGAAGACCAACAATAAAGCAAGTTAACAGCCCTAGTAGGGACTCCAAATAGATACGTCGCATAATCGCTCTCTTTCATTGCGCCCGTATTGAGCGCGGTTAATGCCAGGCGGTCGAAACAAATAAGTAACCTTTTCCGCGAATGGTTTGAATTTTCTCTGCTGGTGCTTTGTCGTCACCAAGTATTTTTCGCAAACGTACTACTTTGTTGTCAATCGTCCGATCGATCCCGTCGTACTCGATCCCGCGCAGCGTTTGAGTTAAGCAATCACGTGACAGCGGGGTATCGGGGTTGGATGCTAACAGCCAAAGTAAATCAAACTCACTGTCTGTCAGTGATAAAACCGCGCCTGAAAGCTCACACTTTTTATAGGTGTTTTTCAGAATGAGTTGATCAAATTGAAGGGTGCCTGAGTCATCGACTGATGACGTATCGGTTTCCTGTCGGCGCAATAGTGACCGGACTCTTGCTAGCAGAACTCGTGGTTTTATTGGCTTAGTGACATAATCATCGGCCCCTGTCTCTAAACCAGCAACGTGATCAAAATCGTCATCGCTGGCGGTGAGCATTAAGATTCTACCTTTGAAGTGTGTACGTGTCTGTCGGCAGATTGTAAGCCCATCGGTTACAGGAAGCATTAAATCCAACAGCACGATATCAGGTTGGTCGTCAAGGATGGTTTGCACTGCATCACTGCCATCGTCTAACGCGGTGACCTCAAAGTCTTGTGCTACAAAGTAATCCTTTAGCATTTGCTGAAGTTTTAAATCGTCTTCAACGATGATCATTTTAGGTTTTGTCATTCCGTTATCAGCCTTGTTGTGCGTTTAATTTGTTGAAATTACGTGAGTGCGTTTAATTTTGGCGGCTCCTGCTGTTGCATATTAATCACAAATGCGTCAAGAAGAAATTCCTGATGCGAATGATTAAACACTTTCCATGCTAGTTCAATGCCGATTTCTTATTTAATCGAAAAATAAAAAACAACGTTCAAAAAAATCTACATTCTATTACATTCGCACGACAGATAATTTAATTGTTAACCAATAGAATTTCTCCAATCAAAATTTTGGGGAATAATGGTATGAAGTACTATCGAAATACGTTGCTAGCGTTACCTTTGGCTCTCTTGGCTGGCTGTAATTCAAGTTCAAACACGGGACAATCAACCACCATTTCGCAAAAGGAACCGAAGGCTGACTACGTATTTTCTTCAGCTAAACTTGGTGAGTTGTATCAAGAGAGGCAAGAGCTCCAAGAAGAGGCTATGAAGCTCTCTTACGATGGTATTTTGTATGAAAAAATTCAGTTTGCTGAAGACATTAGTGATAAGCAAAAAGTGATTAGGCTTTTGGATGGCTTAGGTCAAAGTGTTGATCTGTACTTTCCTGAAGCTGGGTTTGATAGTTGTGGTATTTATACAGAGAGCAAGGGCTTGGATCTATTTGATTGTGATGCAGCACAACGCTTTACTTCTAGTGATACTACGTCAATAAAAGCAATGACGAAGGATAAAAAAGTCTCCGTTAACCTTGAATACCAAAACGAGTTGTCGCAATACGTGACGAGCCTAGGTTCGACGATTCTGAGTAAATCCAAAAATGGTAATAAAGTCACCATTACCACATCGTTTGCCTTCAACGCTTTTTACCGCGATGTGCTCAACGAGACTGGCGCTGTTGAACGGATTACTTCCACTCTAGGCGCATCAACCTATTCTCAGCTTTTTGATATCGTGAAGTTATACCGAGGCAGTGAGATGACGTTGAAGTTCACCAACCATATTGGCGGTAGTGCTGATGACGAAATCAACATGTACACCGGGCGTATGATCAATAACAACAAGATGACGACGGTTGTGACTCCAACGGGTTCGGTTTTTTCGGGTGGTACGGATCTATTTGCTGCTGGCAACCCACGCATATTGCAACGCGCTGATACTACCAAGGTCATTGAACTGAATAAACAGGTGGGTGTGCATAGTTGGGCTGAAGGGAATAAAACGGCCAAAGAATTCCCATACACCAATGAGAGTCATCGTCAGCAAGCGACCTATTTTAAAAAGGTGATGGGAGAAAAAGGGATAGACTTCTATATCTTCACTTTAGATTCTGCCCCGGCTTCCGGTGAACACTGGATGACCAAAGCAGACTCTGATAAGTACGGTTTTATTACTCGTATTGAGTAGTCAAAGAAAGTAACAATAACGACTCCGCAAAGGTTGGTGATGGCTCTGTCATTATCGGCCTTTTTTGTTCATGTCTTGATTCGTTACTTTGTTGAGTGCAGATTTCCTTGTCTTAAATTTCAGTATTAAGACTTATTGATACTACCTTTCAACTTCCCCCAAAAAAGTGTCTACACGGATTCCTACTGATTTATTTTTTGCTCTTTCTAAGCAAAAACTTTTGACCCGTAACCATCACACCTCAAATCTTTAATGATTTTATTTAGTGGTCTAAATGATATTTAAAGCATTGTTTTGAAATGATTTATTTGATTTTGAATGATGTATTGTTACGAGTTTGTTTTAAATAATCATTTGAACCCTAATTAAATCTCTGTCATTTTATACTTAACTGAACGTTCAATATAAAATAGAAGGACTAAGAAATGCCCAAGGTTGGGATGCCTGACATACGTAAACCACAGCTTGTTCAAGCGACCATGACGGTGATTGATCGAGTCGGTTTGCATGCCGCGAGTATTGCGTTGATCAGCAAAGAAGCGGGAGTCTCCACTGGCATTATTAATCACTATTTTGGTGGAAAGCATGGGCTGCTCGAAGAGACCATGCGAGAAATACTGCGTCAACTTTCGAATACCGTAACAACAGAATTAAAAGCGCTCCCTGCTGATGCTCACCAGCAAAGGATCAACGCTATCATCAACGGTAATTTCGAAGGCTATCAAGCGGAAAATAAAGTGTCGAAAACATGGCTCGCATTCTGGTCTTACTCGATGCATGACGCTCAACTCAAGCGTCTTCAGCGCGTGAATGAAAAGCGTTTGATTTCTCACTTACTTATTGAATTGAAGTCGATTTTTCAACCTGATCAAGCGGAATTGATCGCACACGGCATAGCATCATTAATTGATGGCATCTGGCTGAGAGGGACGCTCAATCCTGAAGGCATTAACGCCGACAAAGCTCGTGCAATCATCAATGACTACTTAGACAAGCAACTTACGTTTTACTCGTGTCAGCGTGATCAATGAGTCATCAAAAATTCTAGTGAGTGAGCTCAAAAGGCTCGCTCTCAACAACGATATGCATTCACAAATACATAGACCGATAGAGTCTAACAACAATAATTAAGTCAGAAGATCAAATGGAAATGAACTCGTTATACATCGATGGTAAAGCGGTTGACGCTACCTCAGGCGAAACTTTCGTCAGCATTAACCCTGCAAACGGCGAACCTATCGCAACGCTTGGCCAAGCTTCTTCAGCTGACGTTGAAAGTGCGATTGAATCGGCGAAGCGCGGGTTTGCGGTATGGTCAGCAATGACAGCCGTAAAACGCAGCCGCATTCTTTTAAAGGCGGTAGAGATACTTAGAGCTCGAAATAATGACCTTGCGAACCTTGAGGTTGTCGATACGGGAAAGCCGTTACAAGAAGCGATCGAAGTGGATGTGGCGTCTGGCGCCGACGTTATTGAGTATTTCGCAGGGCTAGCACCTACGCTGCAAGGCGATCAACAACCTCTTAGTGAATCTCAATTTTTCTACACACGCCGTGAACCACTAGGTATCTGTGCGGGCATTGGCGCGTGGAACTACCCTATCCAAATCGCAATGTGGAAATCGGCTCCGGCATTGGCCGCGGGTAACGCGATGATTTTCAAGCCTTCAGAAGAAACGCCGCTAACGGCGCTCAAGCTTGCAGAAATCTTTACTGAAGCTGGTCTTCCTGATGGCGTGTTCAACGTGGTTCAGGGCGATTACCGTGTTGGTCAGATGCTAACGGCGCACCCAGAGATCGCAAAAGTGTCGTTCACGGGCGAAACCGGTACCGGTAAAGCGGTAATGGCAGACAGCGCTAAGACGCTGAAATCAGTCACCATGGAACTTGGCGGCAAGTCACCGATGATCGTGTTTGATGATGCGAAATTGGATGATGCAGTTTCCGCTTCGATGGTTGCTAACTTTTACACCCAAGGCGAAGTGTGCACTAACGGTACTCGCGTTTACGTTCATGAAAATATCTATAACGATTTCATCGACCAACTTAAAACACGCACTGAAAAGCTCATCATTGGTAACCCAATGGATATGGAGACTCAGATCGGTGCGTTGATCTCTAAAGAACACCTATCAAAAGTCCTTGAAGCGATTGAGCTGGCTAAACAGTCGGGTGCTACCTTGTTGACTGGTGGTTATCAAGTGACGGACAACGGCTTAGCAAACGGCAACTTTGTTATTCCTACGGTATTCACCGATTGCCATGACGACATGCCTCACGTTCAGCAAGAAATTTTCGGCCCTGTTATGTCGGTATTGAAGTTCACTGATGAAGACGATGTGATTCGTCGTGCTAACGATACTAAGTACGGCCTTGCTGCTGGTGTGTTCACGCAAAACCTTTCTCGTGCTCACCGTGTTATTCATCAAATGCAGGCGGGTATTTGTTGGGTTAATACATGGGGTGACTCACCTGCAGAAATGCCTGTTGGTGGCTACAAACTTTCAGGGGTTGGCCGCGAAAACGGGCCAGAAACTCTACTCCACTATACGCAGACTAAGAGCATTCTTATTGAACTTGGCGACTACGCCAGCCCTTATGCCTAACGCGTAACACTCAATTTTATGGGTTAGCTTAACAGAACTAACCCTACTGACTCATCTCAGGGAAATCAAAAATATGGAACAACGCTACGATTATATTATCGTCGGCGCGGGTTCGGCCGGCTGTGTGTTAGCGGATAGGCTAACGGAAAGCGGTGAACATAGCGTTTTATTATTGGAAGCGGGTGGTACGGATAAGAGTATTTTTATCCAAATGCCTACTGCGCTTTCTTACCCGATGAATACTGAAAAGTACGCTTGGCAATTCGAAACTCAACAAGAACCGGGCCTTGATGGACGTGAATTGCATTGCCCACGTGGCAAGGTGTTAGGTGGCAGCTCATCGATCAACGGCATGGTTTACGTTCGCGGCCACGCTTGTGACTTCGACCAATGGGAAGAAGAGGGCGCTGATGGTTGGAATTACCAAGCTTGTTTGCCTTACTTCCGCCGTGCTGAATCATGGAATAAAGGTGGTGACGAATATCGTGGCGACAATGGCCCAGTCGGCACTTGTAACGGCAACGATATGGCGCTAAACCCGCTTTACCAAGCGTTCATCGATGCAGGTAAAGACGCAGGTTACCCAGAAACGCAAGATTATAACGGCTACCAGCAAGAAGGCTTCGGCACCATGCACATGACGGTAGACAAGGGGGTTAGAGCCTCAACCTCTAACGCTTATCTTCGTCGTGCATTGAAGCGTTCAAACCTCACCTTGAAAAAAGGCATCGTGGCACGTCGTTTCTTACTTGAAGCACAAGACTCAGAAGGTCAATCAGGCCTGAAAGCAGTTGGTGTTGAGTTTGAAAAGTCAGGCAATACTCAAGTGGCTGTAGCGAACAAAGAAGTGATCTCTTCTGCGGGCTCTATCGGTTCTGTTCAACTGCTTCAGCTTTCTGGTATCGGCCCGAAAGCGGTACTTGAGAAGGCAGGTGTTGAGCTGAAACACGAACTGAGCGGTGTCGGTGAAAACCTACAAGATCACTTAGAAGTGTACTTCCAATATCACTGTAACGAACCTATCACGCTCAACAGCAAGCTTGGCTTGGTCAGCAAGGGCATGATTGGCGCAGAGTGGATTCTGACTCGCAAAGGCCTTGGTGCCACTAACCACTTTGAATCGTGCGCGTTCATTCGTTCTCGCAAAGGATTGAAGTGGCCGAATATTCAATATCACTTTCTGCCAGCAGCGATGCGTTACGACGGACAAGCGGCCTTTGATGGTCACGGTTTCCAAGTACACGTTGGCCCGAACAAGCCAGAGAGTCGCGGTACGGTAGCGATCACTTCTGCTGATCCGCATGCCAAGCCAGAGATCATTTTCAACTACATCTCGACTGAACAAGATCGCCAAGATTGGCGCGATTGTATTCGTCTGACGCGTGAGATTTTGTCTCAACCTGCGATGGATGTGTACCGAGGCAAAGAGATTCAGCCGGGTCTGAGCGTAACTTCTGATGAAGCGATCGACGAATGGGTTAAGCAGAATGTTGAAAGTGCTTATCACCCTTCCTGTGGCTGCAAAATGGGCTCAGATAACGACCCAATGGCGGTACTTGATGAAGAGTGTCGCGTTCGCGGTGTCGATAATTTACGTGTTGTCGACTCATCGGTTTTCCCAATTATTCCAAACGGTAATTTGAACGCCCCGACCATTATGGTTGCCGAGCGTGCTTCCGATTTGATTTTGGGTAAGCCAATGCTCAAAGCGCAGGACGTTCCAGTGTGGATTGCACCTGAGTGGCAAGACAAGCAAAGAATAAATAAACCAGTAAGAGAAGCGTAAGCCTCTGTTATTAGTTTAAAAATAGAAAGTAGTTCAAAAATAGAAAAAGTAACAACAAAAATTAGTCAAAAGTCAGAAGAACTGCTCTCTATCGGTGTTGATATCGAGCAGCAAAAGGAAAGATAAAAAGGAACCATTATGACGACTCTAAATATTCAGAACGTGACAACAAAAACGTTAACAGCACTAGCGATCAGCTCATTTGCATTTGGTGCTAACGCTTCCGTAGAACCACAACAATGTGAAAACGTACGCTTCGCTGATGTTGGTTGGACAGACATTACCGCAACAACGGCTG
>NZ_AJZM02000191.1 GCF_000272405.2 Vibrio tasmaniensis 1F-187 | reverse complement strand
TTTTTGGCCTTGCGCTTCAACCCATGCATCACCGTTATCAGCTTTAACAATGTTAAAAGGCATGATTTCGATATCGCGTTGAACTTCTTCATCTTCAAAACGACGGCCGATTAGACGCTTAATCGCGTATAGCGTGTTTTGAGGGTTAGTAACAGCTTGACGTTTCGCAGGTTGACCAACTAGCGTCTCGCCTTCAGTGTATGCGATTACCGATGCTGTTGTGCGTTCGCCTTCAGCATTTTCTAATACGCGTGGTTTGTCACCGTCAAGAACAGCAACACAAGAGTTAGTAGTACCTAAATCAATACCAATGATTCGACCCATCAGGCTTTCTCCGAATAAATTCTATTTAGTTTTTTGCTATACCCACTATGTGGGGGGTAGTAATCAGGGATTCAACCCTAATACACAAATTTAAGTGCAAATGTAATTTGCTTTCGTATGCACCATAGATAAGGGCTCACGAATCCTTTTCAAGGGGGATACTGGATTTTTTCACATTTATTTTGATAAAAGGAATGGTTAGACACGAATACATATCATTACCTTCACATAAGCCTAGTAACTGGGTTTATCACCCAATAAAAAACGGAGCCACTTAGGCTCCGTTTGTCTATTCAGTCTTTCCACTTAGATTTCATCTATTAGATAGAGGAAAATCTCTGATTACGCTTCTGCTTTCTTTAGCTCAGCTTCTTCGTTTGTTTCAACGCCGATTTCGCCTTCAGACTTAGCAACGATAGTGTTAACCGCTGTATCACCTACTACGTTAGAAGAAGTACAGAACATATCGTTGATACGGTCTACCGCAGCAATGATAGCTAGACCTTCTGGTGGTAAACCTAGTTGGTGCAATAGAACACCTACCATTACAACACCACCACCAGGAACACCACCAGCACCGATAGACAGTAGCAAGATAGTTAGACCCAGAGTAAAGATGTCAGCCGTGTTGATTGGTTGACCGAATGCGTTTGCTACGAACATTGTCGCTAGTGCGATGTAGATAGAAACACCAGACATGTTCATTGTCGCACCCAGTGGTACACCGAAGCCTGCCACAGATCTTGATACACCAAGCTTTTCAGTTAGAGTGCGCATTGTTACTGGGATAGTCGCATTCGAACTTGCCGTCGATAGTGAGAAAAGGATTTGCTCGCGAGTTGCACGTAGGAATTGCTTAGGCGTAATACCTGTCGCGATACCAACCATCATTGGGTAGAAGAAGAAAATCCAGAACACTAGCATCGCAACAACAAGCGCTACATAGCCAGCTACAGACATAAGTGTCTCAGCGTTCAGTGTCGCACCTAGTTGAATCATCAGAGCGAATACACCAAATGGCGCCAAGCTCATTACTAGGCCGATAAGCTTCATCATGATTTCGTTAGCCATCTTGAACGTTTTGATCGCTGGACCGCCACGTGAATCAAGAGCCTGAATAGCAAGACCAGTCAAAATTGCCATGAAGATGATCTGTAGCATGTCGCCGCTTGCAAACGCCTGAACTGGGTTGCTAGGAACGATGTTCACAACAAGAGAGAAGATATCTGGAGTTTCAGTTGTTGTTAGTTGAACTGTCTCAGAGATCGTTCCGGCTAAATCTGCACCAGCACCCGGTTGGAAAATAAGGCCAACAGTTAGGGCTGCAGAAATCGCGATGATGGTGTTGATAATGTAAAGAGCAAAAGTTTTACCACCTAGGCGACCGAAAGAACGGATGTCTTTCAATTCAACAATTCCGCAAACGATAGATACGTATACCAGTGGAACAACCAATAGTTTGATCAAAGAGACAAACATACCACCGACACCTTCTGCTAGACCTAGCAGGTAAGTATCAAATACTGCAATACCGTTGAATAGGTACTGAATAGCAGTACCAATAAGTAGGCCGGCAAACAAGCCTACAAAAATCTTACTTGAGAGCGATTTATCCATCGTTCTTCTCCAGTTTGTTGTGTTTGAAATTTGTACTTTTATAGTTATATATGCGAGTTAAATCGCTATATCGCAGTGGATTTTACATACAAAGATAACAATTAAAAGCATTTATTTACAAAAACATTACAAGTGTGACGTCAAAACATTTCTTCATTAACAACTGGTTTCATAATATAAAACTCTAAATCATTGTTCTGGGTAATATAAAAGGAACAACATTCTTAATGCGTTTTTGGTGACTATTTACGTGGGGTCTCAAGTTATAGGCACAAAAAAAGAGAGGCATATGCCTCTCTTTCCATTTTACGTAAACCAGTGATTTATTTTTTCGCCGCGACTACTCAGTCAATGCGCGACTCAATCACTTGGCAGCGTAACACGTCATTACTTAGCAACCATAACCATCGCAGGGCGAACCACACGACCGTTTAACTCGTAACCTTTTTGCATTACGAACATAACCGTGTTTGATTCGTGATCTGGACTTTCTTGGATAGACATCGCTTGGTGGAATTCAGGGTTGAACACTTCACCTTCAGGGTTGATCTCTTTAAGACCAAACTTAGCAACTGTGTCTACGAACGTTTTGTGCGTTAGCTCAACACCTTCAAACAGTGGCTTAACCACTTCGTTTTCAGCATCTGCCGCTTGCATTGCACGCTCTAGGTTGTCGATGACAGGAAGTAGACCTTCAGCAAACTTGTTCAAAGCGAATTTACGCGCCTTATCAATTTCTTGCTCGCTACGGCGACGCATGTTTTCAACTTCAGCTTTTGCGCGAAGAACAGAATCTTGCTGCTCTTTCACTTTAGATTCGCTAGAAAGTAGTGCAGCTTCTAGTTGAGCGATTTTTGCTTCTTGCTCATCAACAGACTCTTCATTTAGCTCAGCTTCTTCAACTTTCTCAGCTTCAGCAATGATTTGATCTAGCTCTTCTTCCGTTACTTTGTTTTCTTCGTTGCTCATGATCTCTCCAGAATTCGTTTTCAATGCAAGTGACAGGTGTGTTTGCACCCCAAATTGATATAAAACACTCGCATAGACGTTCAACTTGCCTTTATTATGGGGATGAAGAATTTTGATTCAAGCCTAATTCGTTTGGAAACGTTATGAAAAAGCCATTTGAAGTCATCGCCATTATTGGTAAACCTCGAGATCAGCAAGCAATTCAGACTCATAGAGAGCTCTATCAGTGGTTAAGTACTGAGGGTTATCAAGTGTTTGTGGATGACAGACTCGCTACAATTTTAGACGATATCCCACAAGAACATTTTTCTAGCCTAATTGAATTAGGTAAACGCGCCGATCTCGCCATTGTGGTGGGTGGTGACGGAAATATGCTCGGTGCCGCTAGAATCTTGTCACGTTTCGATATTTCAGTGATTGGCGTAAACCGAGGTAACCTAGGTTTCCTTACCGATCTTAATCCTGAAAACTTCCAGAGTGCGCTTACTGATGTACTCAAGGGTGAATTCATGGAAGAAGAGCGCTTCTTACTTGAAACTGAAATTCATCGTCATGGCCAAATAAAAAGCCACAACGCCGCACTCAACGAAGCAGTACTTCACCCCGGTCAAGTCGCACATATGATCGAGTTCGAAGTGTATATCGATGACAGCTTCGCCTTCTCACAGCGTTCTGATGGCTTGATCGTCTCAACACCGACAGGTTCTACCGCTTATTCGCTTTCTGGCGGTGGTCCTATCCTGTCATCAAGCTTAAATGCAATTTCATTAGTACCAATGTTCCCACACACCCTTTCAAGCCGACCACTTGTGGTGGATGGAAAGCGTCGTATCAAGCTGATCGTATCGCCAGATAACCGCGGTACACAGGAAGTGAGCTGCGATGGTCAAATCTCGCTACCAGTTTCTCCTGGCGATGAGATCCACATTTACCAAAGTCCGAATGTGCTCAAGCTGATCCACCCTAAAGACTACAACTACTACCATGTTCTGCGTAACAAACTAGGCTGGTCGAGTAAGTTGTTCTAAAAGAATAAAAGCTCCAGAAGTAACCGAATTATGAAAGGCTGACGACGTTCGTCAGCCTTTTTTATTGCCCATAGAAAGCCCGTCGGCTCTCGCTTCTCTGCAATTCCTTATACCTCCACTCCCGACAGGGAGGAACAACTGAATTGGGAATCTACTGCGGTTTCAGTGATCTACGGACGCGCTCAATTCTGAGATCGGTCACAAAAAATTTTTACCTGTCGACTTTACTGTATAAAGAAACAGTATATACTGAGCTTATATACAGTATTGTTCAGTTATACAGGTAAATAAAAATGCTGGCTCATCTAAGTGTTAATAATTTCGCTATTGTTAAGTCTTTACAGCTAGAACTCTCTAAAGGCATGACAACAATCACCGGAGAAACTGGTGCGGGTAAATCTATCGCTATCGACGCTTTAGGCTTGTGTCTTGGAGGAAGATCTGATGCAGGAATGGTTCGACAAGGTGAAGAAAAAACCGAAGTCAGTGCCGCTTTTTTACTTGAGAACAATCTGCATGCTACCCGCTGGTTAGAAGACAATGAACTGCTTGATGGCGGTGAATGCATCCTACGCAGAACCATCTCTAAAGAAGGTCGTTCTCGCGCATTCATCAACGGCAGTCCCGTGCCTCTTTCACAATTAAAATCGCTTGGACAGCTGTTGATCAACATTCATGGTCAACACGCGCACCATCAGTTGATGAAAAGCGATTACCAAATGGCCATGCTTGATCAATACGCAGGTCACTTGAACCTATTGAAATCGACACGTAATGCTTACCAAGCCTGGCGACAAGCCGATAACCACTTGAAAGAGTTACGTGAAAATAGCCAGCAAAACCAAGCTCAAAAACAACTTCTTGAATACCAAATCAAAGAGTTAAATGAGCTGTCTATTGGGGAGGAAGAATATGAAGACCTCGAACAAGAGCATAAGCGCCTCTCCAATAGCGGAGAACTGGCCACAACCTGCCAACAAGCTATCGAGCTTATTTATGAAGGTGAAGAAGTTAATGCGCTTGGTATTCTGCAATCGGCCAATAACTCCTTAATTCAGTTAGCGGAGCTAGATGAAAGATTGGCTGAGTTACCAAACTTATTGTCTGAAGCCATTATTCAGATTGAAGAAACCAACAACGAGTTAAGAACATACCTAGACAGCATTGATGTTGATCCCGGTCGTATGGCTTACGTTGAGGAGCGTTTCTCTAAAGTGATGTCGATGTCTCGTAAACACCACGTATTACCTGAAGAACTGTATAAGCACCATCAAGACTTACTACAACAAGTTGAAGCGCTTGATTGCTCTGATGAAAAATTGGAAGAATTGGCAAACGAGGTAGAAAACCAATACCAGTCGTTCGTGGCTAAATCAGAGAAGCTTCATAAATCTCGAACTCGTTACGCAAAAGAACTCAACAAGCTGATCACGCAAAGCATGCATGAACTGAGCATGGAAAAAGCGCAGTTTGCCATTGAAGTAAACAACACCAACACACACCCTTCTCCATTAGGTATGGATAACGTGACCTTCATTGTTTCGACCAACCCAGGTCAACCAATGCAGCCCATTGCTAAAGTGGCTTCTGGGGGCGAGTTATCACGAATCTCACTAGCGATTCAGGTGATCACAGCGCAAAAAGTGGATACACCAAGCCTGATTTTCGATGAAGTCGATGTGGGTATCAGTGGACCAACCGCTGCGGTTGTCGGAAAAATGCTACGTAAGCTGGGCGAATCTACGCAAGTTATGTGTGTAACGCACTTACCTCAAGTGGCAGGTTGTGGACATCAACAACTGTTCGTTGCAAAGAACACGAAATCAGGTAAAACCGAGACTCAAATGCACACGCTTGATGAACAACAACGCGTTTCAGAGCTTGCTCGACTGCTTGGTGGCAGCCAAATTACCGAATCGACGCTTGCCAATGCAAAAGAGTTATTAATCGCAGCATAGGTTACATATTCAGCAACTTTCTGATAATTTACCGAAAATTCTTGGCAATTTTGCAACTTAATTCAAAATTGCCAGTCATAACAAGCTCAAAGCGCAAGGAGCTTTTTACTTCTTGCTGGAGCTTGTTTATTATCAGGCAGTATTTTAGCGAAGAAAGATCTCAAACTATGCGAATTAAAAAGTGGTTAGTTGCAGTTCCACTTGCACTAACAATGTTGACCGGTTGCTCTCTACTAGAGAAGTTGGTTTATCGAATTGACATCAATCAGGGTAACTATGTTGAACAAGAAGCTGTCGATCAGCTCAAGTTTGGCATGACAAAAACACAAGTTCGTTACGTTATGGGCTCACCTATGCTTATCGAAAATGGCTACCCAGATACGTGGTACTACATTTACCACCACCAAAAAGGCCATAACGACCCTATCCAGAAAAACCTTGTCGTGAACTTTGATGCCACTGGCACTCTAGTAACGATCAATGGTGATTTTGAAGCCAGTGATGAGTTCTTCGAAAGCCTTCGCTAGCTTTCAGTCAACAAAGCTCTCAGCTGATAAAGCTTTCCGGTCGACAAAACTATCAGTCGACAAGGTATGAATCGCAAAAGCCTGCTCACATGAGCAGGCTTTTTAATATCTGCTAACAAATTAGCTGCGTGTCTAACCAACAGGCACAAAAAAGCTCGCCAACATTGCGAGCTCTCTTCTTAGTCGAATTTTTTTAGCACTACGATTTAGCTGCGGCTGCTTTCGCTTGCTCAGCACGCTTACGGCGGATCTCTTTTGGATCGGCTAACAGTGCTCGGTAGATTTCGATACGATCTTTATCGCGAACCGTCGCATCTACCTTAACGTTGCGGCTGAATACGCCAACCTTGTTTTTTGCTAAGTCGATCTCTGGGTACAATTCCAAAACGCCAGACTGCGCAATGATCTCTTCAACGGTCGCGTGCTTGTTTACTACTAAAGTAAACACACGCTGTTCATGCGGAAGTGCAAACACAACCTCTACGTGGATCATATCCGATTCAATAGTCATGGCTTAGTAGACCTGTTTCGCGCGTTGAGTAAAAGCACTGACCATATTACTCGTCAGCTCATTGAAAACCTTACCAAATGCCATTTCAATCATTCGGCTAGAGAATTCAAACTCTAACTTAAGCTCAACCTTACACGCTTGCTCATCGAGCGGAGTAAAATACCAACCACCCTGCAGCTTTTTAAACGGGCCGTCCACCAGCTCCATCAAGATCTCAGCGCCATCCGCTAAGCGGTTCGATGTGGTAAATGTTTTGCTGATACCCGCTTTAGAGACATCAACTGAAGCTACCATAGTTGAATCTGAAGATTCGATCACACGTGAACCAGAACACCCTGGCAAAAACTCGTGATAACGAGCAACATCATTGACCAAGCTGAACATCTGGTCGGCACTAAACGACACTAATGCTGAACGAGTAACCTTTGGCATATAGACTCCTGTTAAAGACAGCGTTACATTAACACAAACTGCAATTTTAATTGTATTGGGCCAGAGCGCAAATAAAAAGGATTCCCCAACTAGGGTGCAATCCGTATAATGAGGCCATTATGGCAAAGAATAAATCAAAATCAAAAGCCGGTAGTAATACCATTGCGCTTAATAAGAAAGCTCGCCACGAATATTTCATCGATGATGAGATAGAAGCGGGGCTTGAGCTACAAGGCTGGGAAGTAAAATCCCTACGTGAAGGCAAAACCAATATCGCAGAAAGCTACGTCTACATCAGAGACGGCGAAGCATTCATCAGTGGTATGACGATCACTCCGCTCACTCAAGCGAGTACTCATATCGTGGCGAACCCAACACGCATCCGTAAACTACTAATGTCGAGAAAAGAACTCGACAACCTTATCGGTCGTATTAACCGTGAAGGCATGACACTTGTCGCAACCGCGCTTTACTGGTCTCGCTCTTGGGCGAAGATTAAAGTTGGCGTAGCGAAAGGTAAAAAGCTGCACGATAAACGTACTGATATGAAAGAAAAAGATTGGGCGAGAGATAAAGCACGAATTATGAAGAGTAATTTGCGTTAATTTTAAGCACTTAAACGCACAGTGCTAGACAGGCAAAGCTTTTCTGGTACTATGCAAATAACACTTGGGGCTGATTTAGGATTCGACAGGAATTTTGAAGTCTGAGGTGCATGCCGTGGGGCGGTTGGCCACGTTAAAAGCCGCAAAAAAATAGTCGCAAACGACGAAAACTACGCACTAGCAGCTTAATAACCTGCTCAGAGCTCTCTTACCCTAGCTTCCGCTCGTAAGACGGGGACCAATAAGAGATCAAACCCAAACTAGCTAGCGCGGATTCTCCCACCTGAGAGGAAAAGCGCGAATAACAATTCAGGTTAGCCTTTAACTAGCGTGTCGGTTCGCAGGTTGCTGGTGAAATTAAAGATCGACTAAGCATGTAGTACCAATGATGAATGATTTTTGGACGCGGGTTCAACTCCCGCCAGCTCCACCAAATCGATTTGAAAGGGCTTGTAGATCAATGATTTACAAGCCCTTTTTGTATCTACAAGGTTTATGTGATCCACAAAGTGCTGCACAATGTGATCCACATATGACAAATGCCACCTATCTAACAACCAGAAATAATACTTACTACTTCAAAAAACGCATCCCTGCCGATCTACGCTGTATCTTCAATAAATCACACTTCTACACGTCATTAAAAACAACAAAATGGGCAACAGCCCTTTGCATGTCATCATCACTTGTAAGTCAAACAGACTTACTTTTTTCAAATACAAGAAAGAAGATGAATACAATGACGAATGAAGATCTAACTGAAACCATCTATGCAATTATGCATGGTACAAAGCCTAAAACAATAAACCCAAATACAAATGAATGGATATCAGTGCGTCTTATCAATCATCCAGACGGAACTACAGAACAAGTAACAGAAGTTCACCATGAAGGACAAACAAGTGAAGAAATAGCAGCGGATCACTGTTCACTTGAAATATTAACTGCACAACAAGCCCCTACTTCTACATCAACATCCCTAAAAGAACCAATTAACACATTATCTGACGTAGTAGAACGCTTTATGGCATCCAAAACTGCATCAGGAACAATTCAAGACAAAGGACTAGAAGCAAATAAAGCACATTTAACCTTACTGCTAGACTTCTTTGGTGCAGATACAAGTATCCGCACTATCCGACTTGAACAAGCAGAAGAATTTCGTAATTTACTATTAAAACTTCCACCTAATCGTTCAAAAAACAAGAAGTTAAAAGGTAAATCGTTATCTGAAATAGTAGATATGAATTTGAAACCACAAGCGATAGCGACTGTTAAAGGGACTATTCAAAAGTGTTCAACGTTTTTCCAATGGGCAACAAAAGCAGACTACGTAGATCAGAACTACTTCTACAAGATGCCAATGCCAAAAGATAACCGTAAAGAAAGCGAACAACGTGATCGTTGGTACAAAGAAGATCTACATAAACTGTTCAGTATGCCGATCTGGTCAGAACATAAGAATATTAAACATGCCTATTACTATTGGTTGCCCTTGTTATCCTTATATACAGGCGCACGTTTAAATGAACTTGCCCAAATGAAACCAGATAACGTTATACATGCAGATAATATTCAATGCTTTCAAATCACAGATGAAGATGAAGGTCAGAAACTGAAAAACACCAGTTCTAAACGTCTAATTCCAGTGCATCCACACCTAATTGAACTTGGTTTTGATGAATACCTAAAACAACGGCAAGGTAAAGAATGGTTATTTGATGGTTTACTTACAAATAATGGTGATTTACCACGTGATGGCTTTTCACATAACGCTTCAAAGTGGTTCAACCGCTTACGTAAGCAGAATAACCTTTCACATGTAGACTTCCATAGTTTCAGACATACTGTTGCTGATGAATTAAAGCAAAATCAAGTACCAGCACAACAAGCGTCTTCATTACTTGGGCATAAAGATCAGACAATTACATATGCACGTTATGGTAAAGATCTGAATATTCGATTAATGAATAAAACCGTTCAAGTATTAGATTTCACAGACGTATTGAAGAACGTAAAGCCGTGGAAGTAAGGCATGAACTATTTTTAGACAGATTGGTCAACGCGTGTTACGCGTATACATATAGATGTACTATGTAATGTAACAATACTGTCTGATAACCCAAAAATGAAAAAGCCGTCAAAAATGCTTCTAACGGCTTTAAGGTTTTACTGAAACGAATGGTCAATCATTAGCATAAAAGTCTGTAGATTTGCTTCATGGACGCGAAAACGCCCTGTCCGAGACAATTCTGTATCAATCCCATTCAAGACCATGTGAACGGTATCGATCACAGCAGGAGTTTCACTGTAATGTTCCAAGTAGAACGGGTTCAAGTCTTTAGAACTAGCGATCTTTGTCTTAGCAACAGTATTCGGATCGCACTGTATGTTAGACAACGACATAGATTTGATTACATGGTCATACTTAGTATCAAATACATCCAATAGCTTCTTCAAATCAAGTTCCACGGGTTTTAATCCACTATTTGAACCAAACAACGTTCGTATCATTTCAAATGGGTATTTCATGCTACGTGGTGGATTTATCACATACAATGCATGTTTAGTTCCGAACCGAACACCGAACTTCACTTTGATGTAGGAAACGGTTTCTATTTCTGAAACTTCACCATCTGGTAGTTCAAATTCTTGCTTACTAATTACACGTTCAATGAACTGTAAAATCAAGTTATCTTCACTATCGTCAACCAGTTCAAAGCCAAAGCCTATTTCATCAGAATACAGATGATTACTAAGATTATCGTATATTAGCCCCTTCGAAGCGGGCGTTCCCACTTGATAGAGCTTCACTTTAAGCATTGCTAACCTCCTTTTTGGCGGGTTCTGCACTTCCATGTTCTGTTAGAACTTCATCTAAGGCGTTGAAAATGACATCTTCCAATTCACGCATTACCACGTTGAAGTCTGCCCCATCTACTGCTTCCTTACCGCCTTTACCATCTACAGGTTCTTTACCAAGAATCCTAAATTTCAGGTCTTTGGCTTGGTACTTATCATCAAACGCCAGTTCAAAAGTGATAATTGGTCTGTCTGTTAACGATATTGCTTTTGATTTCCATTTAATGCGACTACGGTAAAAGTTGCTATTACAAAGTTCATTCACTTCATCTGCATCATTCAAAGACTTACCATCAAATTGGGCATTATCAATGCTGTATTCACGATCATCAGCATCTTGTAATAGGTCATCATTTTGTTCTTCATCATCAAGAAGATCATCGTCTAAATCAGCCGATGGCTTGGATTCGTCCATTGATGAATCCAAAATCGAACGCACCTTACTTACCCGCACTTTTTCCAATTCAAGAAATAAGAAAGGCTTGGCGGTATCATAAAGGTTGACCATGAATTTGTTACGCAATTCAGCATCTACAACAGCAGACAGATCAACATTTTGTATTAATATGTCATTATTCACGGTATCACGATACATCTGAATTACTTCATCCAAAATATCTTGAATACGCTTTGTATACGTAAACTGGATAGATATATAGCCATCTTTTTCAAGGAATTGAATATATCCACCATGACGTTTTTTCTGCTGATACTTTCCACGTGTGAAATCAAATTCAGTGTAGTCAATTTCGATATAGTACGACTGGATAGACTTGTAATGGGTTATGGTTTCAGCACCAACAAAACGCGGGCGACCTTCAATAACTTTGTCGACCACATCATTCATTTGTGATAAATCAAATTTACCTGTAATTCGCTTAACAGAATACTGATCACGGTTGATCTTAGGTGTCAATTTGTTGGTTAGTTCCTGCAACTGAGAATAAGAAAATGGCAAGTCTGAAATCTGACCAATCAGTTCATCACGATCCAACGTTGATGGATATAAAATGCCGCGCTTAAACGCTAATTTACGTAGAGCATTCGTTGATAATTTAGCCCGATTCGATTGCAGTGCGATGTATATGTCATTTTCGTCTGAGAAAATTGTAGATTTATATTTAAGCATTACGCGTCCCCCTTCACCAAATGACGGCTTATCCCATTACTAAGGATTGGATACGGAAACAATGACGTTTTCACTGTATCCATACTAATCAAGTCAATCTTACCCAGTTTATCCCTTTGTGTTTCAGTAATGGCATATTGGGCTTTATAGATTTTTTGCGCTTTTTTAAAGTGCATCAATGCTTTAGGTGAAAAAGGTGTCACAACATAGACTTTTTCGAACAAGTTGAGCATCTGATAGTTAAATATGAATTCAAACAAATAGATAAAATAGTTTTCCGAATCGATATCTTCATCCCAGAAAATATTAAGAACCTTCTTCTGGTGAACCGGATGTTCGTATGCGTATAGCAGCATACCCGACGTAATCATTTCATTCGTTGCGGGATGGTTCGGAGAATCGGAAGAACACTTATTATGCTTATCTGGATAGTAGAAACCGCAATGGCTGCGCTTAGGTATCATTTTCCAAACACTTTCAGCCGATTCATCATCTTCGATATTTCGACGATCTTTGATGTTTTCAACCACAGTCATCAAGAAGCGAATTAACTTTGGTGAATAAATGTTTAGCGTCGAGCCTTTTGGCATAACGTAGTCATGCGCAGCCTTACTTTCGATAACATCAAGCAAATCCCTATCATATTGATCATCGTTGTTATAGATGAACAACATTCCATGTAAACCGTACTTATTTTCACCTTCACGGTAAAAGTCAGCCCATTCTTTACTTTCACGAGCGCATTTCACCTGCATAGCAAGGCTTTTAATGGCGTTACCAACTTTCTGTGGGCTTATCGATGATTTTTGATAGGATTTAAGATCTGTCTGAATATACTGTGTAAGTTCCGTATAAGGATCGATATACGAAAATACCAAGTCTGTAGGATGGGTATTCTTACCATGCAACTTATCACAGCAATCCCAGTTGATATCGATGTAATCTAAATTCAACTTCCATTTCATTTCAGTGAAAATTTTATCTGAAATGATCGCTGCCATTTCATCGATATTTTTAGTTTCAGCCATCTACTTTGGTTCCGCAATTCCTTGAAAATTATACGGTCATTCTATCTTCACTTGAACGGCACAACAATGATGCAATGCACACATATGCATTACACGTTCATGAAAACAGCACTATCCTTCTGAGTTTCACCATTTACATATTACATTAGCCACAGTGTTTTTTTTAGGCACTTTCAGAAGTCATGTCATAATAAAGCATAACGAAGATAAAGTTATAAATACTATTGTAATCAGATGATTACCTTATACTGATCTATAGGCGGTGAAGTATAACGATTAACAAATTCCTATGTATGGCTTAGGCGATACAGACAAAATTAGTAGAAAATCAGATGTGTTTCACCGCCTAAAAGTTCAACACATCAGGTTTTTGAAAACATAGCCCGATGTGTAAAAGCATTGGGCTTTTTTTATGCCTGATGAAAATTACAGGGAAGATAAATGGTAGTAAGACGTAACTACCACGTGTGTAGGGCTTCATAGGTATCTTAACAGACCGTGTGTTGCACATATGAAGGCAGGGCTTCCCCTGCGACTTGAAGAACTATTGATGTGCCCAAACGGAAGGACTACACATCGATACACGCGCAAGGATAAAGAAAGACGGACTTATGTGCCAATCGTAGTTGATTGGGTGAACATAAATGGAAATGATGTAAATCTGATATCTTGATCAGATTTCGGGCTATCACAATAGTTTGCTTTGTTGTGATGGTGGTGGGGTTAACGCCCTGACCGTAGTGAAGAAAGGACGCACTGACACAGGTATAGCACTACCGCCTGTGGTTTTAGGTGTAAGCAAATGTTAGCGATGTACTGCTAGACTAAGACCCTTGTCCAGTGTGTAAACACTGGCGGGGGGAAATAAAATATTGCTTCTACCAACTACCTAATGTGTCTTGAAAACACTTTGGTGTTTTCGTTAAAGATGATTGTTTCTTATTCAATTAAAAGACATGCGGATCATCAAAAATGATGCGCGATCAGCGCTTCAGTTTGATGGACGCAAAGCGATTGCTTGCAATCGGTTTCTTTGTAATTACTTCATGCACTTCCTATTTCTTCCTTTAAATACTATGGCATCGCTGCACTTCGTTCCGCTACTACTTGGGCGTGACTGCGCACTTCGTTTGCCAAAGAAAACGGCTATTTGAAGCCGTCAAAAAAGGAATTTACATGAACAACAAAGACACAATGAAAATACAAAAAATCATGCGTAATCCAGATGAAACAGATCCATGTGTTCTAAAGGAAGTAGTTCTTCTTTTGAGTCAGGAGATGCAATGAGAGATATAACAAACGCACAAAGAAACACATGTATTTGCATTACATGTGATTACTTCAAAAGAAGCGGAATACATTTAGTACCCGACATGTTTCATGAAACAGATCAAGATGATTATAAATTCATAATGCAAGATGCATGGCTTGAATACATATTAGATATAGAAGACCTGTCGATCAGATACACAGTAAGTATATCAACAATGCAAAAACCAGAACGCTTTGTTGTGAACATTACTAATAACGGCGGAATGTATCATGTTAATGAGTACGAAACGTTTGAGATTCATGAACACTTAATGCAGCAATACATCAGTGATGATGAAGGTTATAAAGAAGAAGTAAATCAGAATCCAGTATTCAGCAATTGGCTTTGAGCAATAACGTCATTACAACGTGACAGAGTTCGGTCTAAACACCGCGCACATTTGCTGGTGGTTTATATGCACAAATAAAGTAGCATCAAAAATTGACCGTTAGCTGATACCATTTCTAATATGCTATTTCAGTATCATAAATCATACCTATTGACTTTGTGATACCACAGAGTAATGATACCACCCATAGATGATACCAATTAAAACTAAACGGATACTAATGCGAACATTTGCTTACTGCCGAGTTTCAACAACGGAACAAACAACCGAAAACCAAATTGTTGCTATTAGAAATTCTGGCTACAGCGTTGACGACAGTCGCGTGATATCTGAAACGGTATCCGGTGCAACGTCAGCAATGCTACGTCCAAATTTCAAAGCACTGGTTGATCACAAACTTGAACCAAACGATACGTTGATTGTGTTGAAGCTTGATCGTCTTGGGCGTGACAATATAGATGTACAGCAAACAGTTGAATTGCTAATTCAGAAAGGAATTCATGTTGTTTGTTTAGACCTACCAACACCCGACCTTTCATCTTCACAAGGCAAGTTGATGCTTCAAATGTTCAGTGCTTTTGCTGAATTTGAACGCAATCGCATCAGTGAAAGAACGAAAGAAGGGCTTGAACGTGCAAAGCAGCAAGGGAAGAAATTAGGTAGACCAGAAGCACAAGAAACCACTAAGCAGGTTCAGTATTACAAGGCACAAGGATTATCACAGTCCAAAACTGCTGCCGCTACAAGCCTTGGAATCGCTACAGTAAAGCGTCACTGGAATAAGTAATACAACAGGACATACAACGGACAACAGCTTCATCATCGACGTTTAATGCAAGATTCTTATTGGTTCGCTTTTTAAAAATAAGTAAAAGGCGAACAATAGTATTAAACCTATAAAAGCGAATACCAGCCCGAAGCCCCCCATACCCTAAAATCAGCCAAAAACCCTATTTCTTACCCCACCCATCGAAAACTTTTGACCATTTTTTTATCAGCCAGCCTGACTTTTTAAGACGCGGGTTCAGTTCCCTACTACGCATTTATTGCTAAATCTACTGATCCACAAAGTGCTACACATACTGATCCACATAATGCTATATTCAACGTAACTTATTATTATATAAGCCTTTGTTATGATGGTCTGACGGTCACAGCACTTCCCGCCAGCTCCACCAAACGTTTGGAAAGGGCCAACTCGAAAGAGTTGGCCCTTTTTGTATTTTATAATCATCAATTATGCTGTCGGTACTAAACGCGCTACCTTTCACTCACAGGGTGACGCACGGTGTAAAGTGCTTTTGATTCCCATGACTTTAGTTTCGAACCATCTCATGCGCTTCAAAGTCAGTATTTCTAATTAACTTTTATGTGGCATATTTGATCTACTTACGTGTAACCATCACCTCACCTTACCCGCATGGATAATCGCCAATCGCAGAAAAACTTAGCGACAAGTCTAATAAAGGCTGGTATCCACCTTCTTGCAATACCTCTTTAAGCTAAAGGCTTTGATTATCCCCTGAAAGGTATAAAGTTATATATATCCCTTTGTTGGGATAGCACGGCCAATATCCTCTAATGGGGGTCAAGCCTCATAATATGAAGTGACAACTTGTGATTTATAGCCCACAACAATTAGCCAATACTTTATTGCTAATACGCAAAAAAATAAATGGACTCAGTTCGAAGTGGCAAAGAGAGTCGCATAAAGCAAGCTACCATTTCTAACTTTGAAACTAGACCAGATAAAGCCACGCTCTCTACCATGTTTAAAATCATTCAAGCCTTAGACCTGACAGTAAAGGTTGAAACAAGAAGTGAGAGCAAGACAATGTGTAATGCC
Source organism: Vibrio tasmaniensis 1F-187 (assembly GCF_000272405.2). GTDB lineage: Bacteria > Pseudomonadota > Gammaproteobacteria > Enterobacterales > Vibrionaceae > Vibrio > Vibrio tasmaniensis_A. Next base: position 72,739 of record NZ_AJZM02000191.1, on the reverse strand, counting down.
TTTATATTACACACAATACTTGAACGACCACCTTAAGGTTCCGATAGAGAGTTAGCCATACTTTAGGTATCTCAAAGCCCCATGGCTTTGAGTTTTCTATTGTTCTTTCATTACATAAAGTAAATCACATTAGACTTTTAATAAGATCGCCAAGTTTGTAATCATAAAAGCTCACTACTGTAGACTTTTATGTGATAACTCAATGTATTCACCATAAAAGTGAACTTTAATAGACTTTTATTTAAAATCTACGTATAAATAACTTAAAAGTCTACTAAGACATACTTTATTGCATCATGCTATATGGAGGTTCTATGGTTAAGAAAGTAAAAGCAACTGAGTCACCAGATCTAAACCAGGTGTTCACACCATCACTACTTGGTGAGGCGATCAAAGCAAAAAGAACTCAAAGTAAAATCACTCAGCAAGATGCAGCATTGCTTTCTGGTGTTTCAAAACAAACCTACATAAAAATTGAACAAGGCAGCTCCGATATTAAACTAACCTCTTTAATGAAAGTTGTGTCTGCTCTAGGAATAAAGATATCGATACAACCATGGCAAGACTTAGATGCTTCAGTCTCATCACAGGAGAAAGGTAATGACGTCTGGGTCTAATCAATACATCCTCGATATAGTCTATAGCCAGCAAGTCATAGGCAAACTATCACTGAGTAAAGAAAGTGATGCTCTATCTGTAATCTACAAGCAAGATTGGATTGATAATGGGTTTCCCATATCGCCACACCTTCCATTTAACTCTGATATACCATCAGTCAATATCAGGAGGTTCTTACAGAATTTGCTCCCTGAAAATAAAGGGTTAGATTATTTGATCGACTTTCTTGGCGTATCACGTTCAAACGTATTTGCACAAGTTGGTGGTATTGGAACAGATACATCAGGTGCAATGATGTTCTTATCTGAAGGTGTTTCTCCAGTTCAAACTGAAACCTCTTTCAACCCAATCAACGATAGTGAATTAATTAAGAAACTATCTGACCCTGAGCTTTGGTATTTAGAAATATGGGAAGGAAAACCAAGACTATCAGTAGCGGGGGTTCAATCTAAGCTAAACGTTTTATCTATCGATGGAAACTTAGGGTTTGGAGAGGGTGAACTATGCTCAACTCATATTGTGAAGTTCGAAAAAAATGACCAACAACACCTTGTCATAAATGAATTTGTGACGATGAAGTTAGCGAAGCTAGTTGAACTAGATGTTGCTGATGTTGAGTTGCGGTATTTTGACCAATTTCCAGCCTTAATTGTAGAGAGATTTGATCGAAAGCTATTTAGCTCAACAAGTGTGAAACGAAGGCATATGATCGATGCCTGTCAAGCTTGTAACCTAGGTGTCGATAGAAAGTATGAACGAAACTTAGGTAAACAAAGAGATGTCAGTCATATTCGTGATGGTGTCAGCTTCACCCGACTTTTTTCGGTAACAGAGCAATGTGAAAACCCATTAGCGGCAAAACTAGCGATCCTAAAGTGGGCAATGTTCAATCTCTGCATTTATAACGCAGATGCACATGGCAAAAACTTCAGTTTCTTTGTCCAAAAATCGGGCTTAACACCAACGCCACTTTACGATCTAGTCAATGTAAGGATGTACCCTGAATTTGAGCAGGATCTTGCGATGGCAATTGGGGATGAATTTGACTCAGATTCTATTAATGCCTACCAACTTGTAGAGTTTGCTGACGATTGTGGTATTTCACCAAAATTGCTTCAACAGAGCCTAGTAAAGATCGCAAATGACATTATAAACAACATTGATGATGCTATATCTCTCGTCACTCCTACTTCTGATTCACAATTACCTTATTTAAACCGATACCGTGAAATCGTTGTGGCTAGATGTAAGCACTTCCTTAAACAATCACCACTCATCACTGAAATTGAGCTTTAACTTATAGATAAGCTATCTAATCAGAATATAGAAAGCACAAAGAGCAAAAGCTCTTTGTGTTACCTACTTGATAATTAACGCAGCCAGTTCAGTTACTGATGAAGAAGTTGAACCGATAGAAATTAGATAAATTTAGGTGTTACTCCATATCGCCCAGTAAGTAATCTTCATCGCTACTCACTACTGCGCCGTGCTTTAAGAAGTTCTTACCTAGGATCATGCTGTATTCAAAGCGAGAGCGATCTTGAAGGTTTACCCTCACCTCTTTCTCTAGGTCACCCAACTTCACCTTCATTTCTACCACTGGGCGAATGTTCACCTTCTCGCCTTTCTTAGCTTTAATGCGCATTACATCAATCACAGGCTTAGTGAAGTCTTGCTTATCGCCTTGGTTGTTTTGATAGGTAAAGCTCACCATGTCTTGGCCGTCTTTCTTAAATCGTTTGATGTTGACTGCGTTCATTGAGCTTACATCTGCGCCTGTATCCAACTTGGCAGGGAATGTCATGCCGTTGACTTCAACAACTTCTATATGCCCAACTTTAAACAAAGGTTCCGATTTCAAAAGATAATCAGATCGAGTATTCACATATACCCCATCTTTCGCCATCTTCTTACCTAGAATGAAGTACGCTTCTTTTTCATTGCTGTTAAGCACATCGATAGCAAACTCTTGTTGGCGAACTTTACCAGCTCCCAAAAACTCACCACTTACCACCGGGCGAGTATCATCACCGACCTTAAGCTTCTTAATAATTGGCTTTGTTATCTTCTGCTTCTCACCATTTACATCTGTAAGATAAAATTCAACAGAAGCCTCTTTGCCTTTACCTGTCATTTCAAAACTGTCGACCTTCAACAAAGGCGTGTTGACAGTAAATGAAGCAACAGCCTTCATAGGGAAACCATCTAATGTGATATCTTCTTCCGGTGAGATAATCAGTGGCTCAGTCTTCTTCGCGACCTCGCTGAAATTCTCAGATCCTTCAGAAAGAATATTCTCAGCACTGGTGTCAATCATAAAAAGCTCACTTGCTGTATCAGTGCCCAATCTGAGCTGTGAGCTGCTATTCGAACGGTCGCGCAGGTACACCAGAACGTCTTTGGTTGTGTTTTCATCGAGTTGAACCGGCACATACACCAAAGGTCTTTTTTTACCACCTACACTTAACATACGAACTAATGGCAGTGTCATCTCTTTCTGCTCACCATCGTTGTCGAACATATCAAACGTCACTTCACTGTTCTTCTTATCTACATCGATGTCTTTCGCATGAAGAATGCTGTAGCGATTTTTTAATGAGAAGGTCACGTTCATCGCCATTCCCGAGATAGACATCACCTCTTTTCGGCCAACAACCGTCGCGTTTTCCTGCTCCTGCAAATAGTCGTAACCAGCAAACACCAGTGCGTTATCCGCAAGGAAGGTTTTGCCGATCAATACTGGCGCAGAGAAGTGACTTCTGTCCGTCAGGTTAACGTCTGTTTTTAACTCTTGATCCGCAATGGTCAGCGACATTTTGACAGTAGGGCGAAGCAAAGGCGTGCTGCTGGTGCGGCTGCGTATTATGCTGACACGCTCTAAAGGTGCTTTAATTAATACCATGTCACCCGTACGTGGGTTTTGAACCTTGAAAGAGACCACAGCTTCATATTTTGCAAAGGTACTGCCATCCCAATCATCGTAATCAACATCGGAATTGTTCAACAGGTCTTCGGTTAACGCCGCCATCAACTCTTTGTCTTTGAGGTTTTTGTAGTCGGCATTAGAGCTCTTCACATGAATGTCTTCCGCATGCATAGAAGTGGTTTCTGCACCGGTATCGATTTTACCAATGAAAGGAACGTCTTTTAGCCCTTGAACGCTAGATAGGTATACATTCTCTGTACGCCCTAATACCGCCTTACCATCGAGTTCGTAGGTCGGATTTTGAGTGGTGTGTGAAGTGTCTGTAGCCAAAGAATATTGTGAAAAAAGTAGAGTGCTTAAAAGAGTTAGAGCCAAAGGTATCTTTTTCATTAGTTGGTCCGTTGTGATCAGTTCACTAATAATACTGGCGATTCGGCAAATAGTTCCCCCACCAGCAATGGTTCTCACATAACGTTAACGCTATGAGTTTTTCGATGACAAACCGATGACTTTGCGCAGCATTCGCTTATCGATTATTGACCATTGGATACCCGATAACCTTTTCAATATGTGGTGTTCTATTGAAAAAATAAATACCAAAAAGGCCAACGACAAGCGCTGACCTTAGCGATTCAAAACACACCTGAAGCGAGTTTAACTTGCTAAAACACAAACGGTTCTAGATAAACATAGCACTAAAAAGTGCCGACTGTTTTCTTTGCACAGATAGCTCGAGCTTTTTCTGCGTTCTCGCCTTTATTTTTGATAGAGCACTGTCGATAAGATTCGACGTAGCGCTCAAATAACACTTTGGCTTCAGGTTGTGGTTTAGAGAGCAGTTGGTTAACGAACTTTCTTGAGCCGACCTCAAAATGCTGAGTATCGATTGGGCTATTCCAATCCCCTCCCCAGATCATAAATCCGTGATGAGCAAACAGCTCAATCACATCTTCTGCCATGCCTCGGCGTTCAATTTCATCACGCGCGCGAAAACGAGTACGGTTCACATAGCGAGCCGCTGATTGTGAAGGCTTTACCGTGATTCGTCCCTTGCTATCGAACTCTAAGAAAGGATTTTGAACTGGGTTGATGTCGATTGCCACACCATAGGCATGTTTCGACCAACCTCCTCCGCCTGTAATAGGACGAGCGTTAAACGCGCTACTGTTGTTCGCGTCCATTGAGGCGCTATCGTCACCTTTAAACTCACGCATTAGGCGAGCGGAATGAAGAGGAAAATTGCGCTGTTTAAGCTCTGAAAAGATTTGTTCAACAGCTGGCGCAATAACATCAAGCACGATCATATTGCCCTGTTGCGTTTCCCCTTTGAAATTAATGAAAGCGAAATCCACTTTGGATAGCCGCTCACAACCAACGGGCGCACCACTACTCAAGACATTGTTCTTTTTCATCATGTCGCATTGCCATTGAGATATAGAGGCAACCTGGGCATAACTCGCAGCACTGAGCACAGTGGCCAGCCAGCCGACAATAAAACGTTTCATATAAAAGACTCAAAAATAGTAAGAGTGAAAAGTAGCAGAAGTTGGAAAATAGCATATTAGGCCAAGTTGAGCGCACGCTTTGTTAGTGCGTTTTGTCCCAATAGACAATCTCTCGAACTCGTCCGTTCTGATCCTTGTCAGCTTCTCCACCAACATCAGAAAGTTCAGGTAAGGTCGATAATTGCGGAGCGTAATAGGCGATCAACATCAGTACAAAAGCATCGTAAATATCATCTATCGCGACGTCTTTACGCTTGGTATTTGAAATGGACAACGACAAGCCGTCACACCACTGAGGGGCAAGTTGCTGAATAATAGAAAGCCTTTCCTCTTTGCCTTCTTGTGTTCGTTTTGAAAACGTCAGCGGTTCACCTTTCAATGCTGCAAACACAACTTCAGGATGTGATTCCCTGATAGAAAGATTGGGATGAGTTTCAATGAGCTCATCAAGCTCGCGGATCTTGGGCACAATTCCCCAAGTCTGTTTAGAAAACTTCTTATCAAGCTGCTCCACATTGGCATTACATCCCGCAATGTAATCGGTTTGGTAAACCGCCTCTCGGCACGGAACAGGAAAAACGGAAGAGCCACGCTTACTGGTGAGAAAGCGCCTTGCTGCTTTATCGCATAATCTATCCGGAGTCTGTGAATCGCTAAAACCAATAGGCATATCGATTAACGTTGTTGCTCCCGTAAGATCGTCAAGCAACTCATCTAGGGTCTTTACCACCTTGAACTCAGGTGGCTCATTGCCAGAGACAATCCAAGCGATCCAACCTGCCTTGCAGCCATCAATTCCGATGTATTTCATTGTGTTCTCGATGATTAGTTTGTTGAGGGCTATTTGGGATAACTAGCCACTTAATGATCAGTGCCACTCATTAATTAACAGTCTGCTTTTCACGCCACGTACCTGTAAACCCATTGCATCGAACACCTCTTCGAAGTCTCGACACTGTGGTGGAATATTGGGTAGAGAAAGTGCTGCTTCAGAAAAGAATTGTTGTTCAAAATGAGCCGAATCGTTCCACGCCAATTGCCACCATTCGAGAATACGAAACTTAGACGCTCGAAGTTTTTCAGCCGTAGGAACTTTGTCACTTTTGCTTAGGTTCTCTTTGCTTGTGGTCGGAAAGAGGTTCCACTTGTCGTTATTCGGCCAATAAGCAAAAGGCAAGCAGTGATCAACGTGATACTCATTTTTTAATGATTTTCCACTCCAGACACTGACAATATCGGCACGTTCAGATCTAAGTTGTTCGACACGTTTACGCACATCGCGAGTATCGTGGTTTTGATCGATCCATACCAAGCAGTCGTGATACGTCTGTAGTGAGATACTTCGCTGTCGGTTCAACTCGAAACGCTGCATCTCCATGACCCATTGATTCACCACCAGCGGTTCAATCCAAGAGTGGTAGATTCTAAAGCACTCCCACAGGCTTTCATCGAGAGTGAAATAGCCAAAGCTTTCTAAGAACTCACTATCAATGACCAGTGATTCTCGGCTCTTCCGTCGTTTCTGAGGTGGGTATATATCGAATAGTCGGTTGTCTTTCGAGCCTTGATAAATAAAAGTCACAGGCCCTGATTTAATGGTGCTGATCGTTTGTGAAAACAGCTTCTGTAGTGCCTTGGCTTCATCGCCGAGAAACATAGTGCCTATCGCTAGATCATCAGCACTGAGGTGTTTGAGTTTATTCCAACCATCCTCTTTTACAAATCCGAGGCCTTTACTCGTGTTGCTATTTTGCTGAATCCCAGCGCCTTCTATATCGATATCAATCAAACGCTTAAACTGCCTTACCCAATACAGAGCAACTAAGCCCACTGGTAGAGAAATTTTCCCATCCGTTCGATCAATCACAGCGCCTGAATGAGCATCCGCAATTCTCAGTAAAGTTCTTAATAAGGCCAGCTTGTATGTGGCCGACTTGTTGTCATTCACAATAATGTGGCGCACCTTGTTCAAGTCGCCGGAGCCATCATCTGGTAATGTCATCACCACGGTTTGCCACCACACTTCACTGCGGTTCAATGTATCTTGGCTATCATCAACATGACGAACCAACAAGGCGCTGTTTTTTGATAAACGCTCGAGCTCTTCAACTGAGACTTCATAGCCTTGTCGACTGTCTTTAAACTCCCCATGACGCAAAGTAATCACCAACTTGCCATTTGGAGCCAGCAAGTTAGACAACTTTCTAAATGCACGCTCTCGATGAGACGGAGCAAGATGCATCCAAACCGCGCTCACCAATATCAAATCAAAACGTATTCCGAGGTTTTCAGTGCGGCTAAGCGAGGGAAGTGAATCATCAATCCAGCTAACACTTGGGCTTGTATATTTCGAGCCTTGTTCGCGTAATGAAGCACTTGGTTCTATCGCAATAACATCAGCTCCGGCTTTGTGCATCCATAGCGCATCACGACCACTTCCTGCACCAACATCTAGTACTTTATCGCCCTCTAAAGGCCAATAAGCTTGCCAGCTTTTATGTACCGTCTCGAACGTCACTGAGTTGTACTGTTCACAAAGTGTGTGAGCATTTTTATCGTAAAAAGGAATCGATGAGGACATATGCGCTATTGGGGTTAGGAGTCTATCTCAATAGTAATGGGGAGCTTAGGCGATTGCTAGCAAGTCATGTAAGTTCAGCCACACCAATCAATATTTATCGTTAGTGACTGTTTTATATCAATATCCACCTAATGAGATCGTCAGGCGAGTCACATCACGAATCAGTTTCGTCAGCAAAACAAAAACAAACAAGGTGCAAGCTGACGTGCGAACAGAGATAATTGTTTGAAGATGATTAACTCGCCTCAAGTACCTAGCTGATAAAGACTAATGACCACATACTCACACATAGATACCCCGTTCAACCTGCGCCACACCTGTTGGTTTTGTGGTGAACCTTCCAATGATGTTGTTGAATTCCCTAAGACTGCACAAGCTATTGCCAAGATAGACTATTCACCGATAGCACTGCCGGCTTGCAAGGAGTGTGCGAGAATTAACTATTCCAAGAGTCTGACTTCAATTTGGGCGGTGCGCGATCAGATAAAACACGCACTCATCGATAAGTACGCAAAGCACCTAGGCATCGGTGAAAACTGGACGGAACAAGAGCTTATTGATTCTGATTTTTCAGGCTCGACGCTTGGCGGATTTGGCCGTAGTGCTTGGAAAATGTATCAAATAGCCAAACAACGAGTCGATTATAGAGGCTGGCCTTTGTCGGTTGATGACATCCCACTTGAGGTATACGACGAAACCAGTGGCTTTGAGTTTGACGGTACTCGTTACGCATCAATCAATTCATGTATCGACTATTTCACCAAGGCTGCGGGCGTAGACAAAGAGCTGTTGTCGCAGCTTGTCGACATTGTTTCAACAGACCGTTTTAGCTACGCACTTCGAATCGCCAAGCTGAACAAGAATGTCTCTAATACCAAACGTTCAGAGATCATCGAAGAGGTGTTACAGCAAGAGTCTGAACAAGAAGAGATACAGCTTGAGCAAGCCAATTCACTGTTCAACCCAAATGTCGAAGAGGTCAGCATTTCAGGTTCGACGGCTCCGGTTTTCGCTATTCAATGGGCAATGATGAATAACGTTATAGATTTAGCTCACCTTTGCGCACTCGAAGATGATTATTTTGACTATTTCGAACATCTTGGTGGCCCTGCTGCTTTCATGTCTTATAACGGCCTACAGCTCTATTTAGAATCACGCCAAGATCCTGAATGGGTAGAAAAGTCGGATCCAAATAAACAGTATTGGTGAACATGCCTACCTACTGGTGAACACGTGTAAGCTCGATAACTGCGTCAAACACCCATCGTTAGTCCTTGTTTTATATAAAGATCTAAAAACAGCCCCCTAAAACAGTTAATTGTTGCAATTCGGTTAAATAGAGTGAAAACTTCAAGCATCTAAAACTATTTAATCACTGCAATCTTGTCGTGAGTAAGGAGTGAATTGTGCTTGCTGTTCTTCGTATTATTTTGGCGACGGTGTTTATTATTTTCACCACTCTATGTGCTTTTGGTTACTGCTTGTTTAGCCCCAAAAACCCAAAGCATGTGTACGTTTTTTGCCGTTGGTTCAACCAATTACAAAAACTCGTTGGGGTAAAGATCCTACAGAGAGGCCTAGATAATGCGCCGACACCAGAAAAGAGCGTCTACATATCTAACCACCAAAGCGTGTTGGACTTTGTGACCGCCCCAGGGATGTTAAGGCCTCGCACGGTTTCTTTAGGCAAACGCGATTTGTTGTACGTGCCCTTCTTTGGCCTGCTGTATTGGATCACCGGTAATATTTTAATTAACCGCGAAGACAAGTCCAAAGCACGCGATACCATCAAGCAAGTGGCGGAAGCGATTCACCAGCGAGATCTGTCTGTTTGGGTTTACCCTGAAGGAACGCGCAGTAAAGGGCGTGGACTACTGCCATTCAAAACGGGCGCTTTTCGAATGGCGATTGAAGCTGGCGTACCTATCACCCCGATGTGTACCAGCACCACACACAATAAGATTGACCTCAACCGAGTTAATAATGGCATTGTGATCACCGAGATGCTCAAACCTATCGATGTGTCTGGATACAAGATCAGCGACGCTAGAGAGCTGGCCAATCGCTGTCACGCAATTATGGCTGAAAAAATAGCAGAGCTTGATGCCGAAGTGGCTCGTATAGAGGCACAGAAAAACCCAGAACTGGATTCAGACGGTTCTTCCGCGCGCTAACAAGGTAGTTACAGAAGGAACAAGAACTAACTCGCAACGAACCCACAGAGTCATTGCTCAGTTACTTAAAAAGACACTCAACGATCGCAACTCTCATTGTTCTTGTTTTACTTGCTGGCGCTTATCCGCACAATAAAAACAGGCGTTAATGGCTTTATAGAGTAATGGGAGTAAACGATGGAAGTGATTCACCATGGCGGCAAACATACCGTTACAGGATCTTGTCACGAATTAAGAGATTCAGGCCAAGCGGTTCTCATCGATTGTGGCCTTTTTCAAGGAGAAGACACCCGCCCTCTTGATATTGAATTTGAAACGTCCCACCTTAACGCTCTGCTGCTGACTCATACTCACATTGATCATATTGGCCGATTACCTTGGTTACTCGCCAGTGGATTTAACCAGCCAATTTATTGCACGCAAGCCACCGCAGAGCTCGCTCCTTTAATGATTGAAGATGGCTTAAAACTGCAAGGGCTCAGCAATAAACAGTCGAAGCTGAGACTCAAAAAGATTCATTCGTTAATTGCTCCCAAGCCTTACGTGGAATGGTTTCCAATCACGTCTAAACAGCAAAACAACGGAAAGGATCATCATAGGCCAAATACTCTGTATGCCCGTTTTCAACCTGCAGGGCATATCTTAGGTTCGGCCTATATAGAGATTAAGTTACCCAACCAAGAGGTAGTGGTCTTTTCAGGTGACTTGGGCCCTAGTAACACGCCACTGCTGCCGGATCCTAAACCACCACAACAAGCCGACTATCTGTTTATTGAGTCGACTTACGGCACTAGCACGCACGACGATATTGCTTCACGCTCTGAACGCCTCAAATCAATCATTGATCGTTCGTTACTCGATGGCGGCGTTATTCTAATCCCGGCTTTTAGTATCGGCAGAACTCAGGAATTGCTGTTTGATATCGAACACCTGATCTTTGAGCATCAACTCAGTAGCGATATTCCTATTATTCTCGATTCTCCGATGGCTCAAAAAGTGACGCGTTCATACCGACGCTTTAAAGAGTTATGGGGGCAAGAAGCAAAGCAGCGTCTTGAACTGAAACGTCACCCACTCGCTTTTGAGCAGTGCATTACGGTTGATGGACATAGAATGCACAAGAAAATCGTTAACCGTCTCAAGTCGACAGGTGAACCCGCGATTGTGGTTGCAGCTTCTGGGATGTGTCAGGGCGGCAGGATCATGAACTACTTATCGGCTTTGCTTCCAGATAAACGGACGGATGTGATTTTAGCGGGCTATCAAGCACACGGAACGCTCGGACGAGAGCTGCAACAAGGCGAAATGCAGGTTTCTATTGATAACAAAGACGTTGAGGTTAATGCTCAAATTCATGGCATGTCTGGCTATTCTGCTCATGCCGATAAAGAGGATCTCAATCGATTTATAGAGGGCATAGCGACTCCACCAAAAGAGGTGCATTTGATTCACGGTGAGCCAAATACTCAGTCTGAGTTCGCTAAAGAATTACAGGCGCGAGGGTTCGTGGTTGTTTGAAACAGGCATCAAACTAGCTACTTTCACTCAGTAAACATGAAGGCCAGAATTATCGAGCCTTCAAAGGCACAGTTTCTTAGGCCTGCGAGATCACTCGATGCAGGTGATATATTCCAATCAAATCCATCTCACCACTCATATATCAGCCGTTCATGCTAAGTGGCTTTAACCGCTGTTTTACGCAATTTCGTCTCTTGTGCACACCTACCCTTCTTCTGCGCACCTCCCCACCCTTTTGTATTAATCACTATTTATTCACTTTGCAAAACACCAGCCGCAACAATCTGTTGCATAACAAGTTAAATGGAACGATTATCGAATTAGCACTAAGCATTAACAAACACCCTCTATAACTTGCTTTATGTCACAGTAATCCCAATGCGCAGTTAAATAATTTAACACTCGGGTTACAAGTGAAGTATTGTGTTGTTCGAAAAACAATCATAAGCAAAACTAACAGGGAAAATACTCATGCAGTCGTTCGTTGATTTTTTGAATGGAATAATCTGGAGCCCAGTACTTATCTACCTATGTTTAGGTGCAGGTTTGTTCTACTCCATCATGACTCGATTTGTTCAAATCCGTCACTTCTTTGAAATGTGGCGCTTGCTACTTTCGGGTAAAAGCTCATCAAAAGGCATCTCGTCTTTCCAAGCTCTTGCCGTTTCGCTGTCTGGCCGTGTAGGTACAGGTAACATTGCAGGTGTTGCTGCCGCTATCGGTTTCGGTGGCCCAGGTGCCGTATTCTGGATGTGGGTGGTAGCTTTCTTTGGCGCGGCGACTGCTTACGCAGAATCTACGCTGGCGCAAATCTATAAAGAAGAAGATGAAGGCCAGTTCCGTGGTGGTCCGGCTTACTACATTGAAAAAGCAATGGGTCAGAAGTGGTACGCATGGATCTTCGCTATCGCGACTATTTTTGCATGTGGCATTTTGCTTCCAGGTGTTCAGTCAAACAGTATAGGTAATGCTGTAGAAGCTGCATTTGGCTCAGGTGATATGATTGAAACAGCTATCGGTACATTCAGTTTCGCTAAAATTTTCACTGGTACTGTTGTTGCTATCATCCTTGCTTTCATCATCTTTGGTGGTGTTAAACGTATCGCGAACTTCACACAAATTGTCGTTCCATTCATGGCATTGGCTTACATCATCATCGCATTCGTTATCATCCTACTAAACATCAGCCAAGTTCCTGTTGTTTTCGGAATGATTCTGGGTGATGCATTCACTCCTATGGCAGGCTTTGGTGCTGCAATCGGTTGGGGTGTTAAACGTGGTGTTTACTCAAACGAAGCGGGTCAAGGTACTGGTCCTCACGCGGCAGCTGCGGCAAGTGTTGATCACCCAGCTCAGCAAGGTTTGGTTCAAGCGTTCTCTATCTACATTGATACTCTTCTAGTATGTTCTGCTACAGCGTTCATGATCATCATCACTGGTGCTTACAACGTTCACGGCGGCGCTGAAGGTGTCTTCCTTGTTCAGAACCTAGCAGCAAACATCGGTGCGAATGGTCCCGTATTTACACAGCTTGCTATTGAAAGTGCACTGCCAGGCATTGGCAAGCCATTCATCGCATTTGCTCTGTTCTTCTTCGCATTTACAACGATTCTTGCTTACTACTACATCGCAGAAACAAATATTGCTTACCTACGTCGTACCATCAAGATCCCTGGCATGATGTTCGTACTTAAGCTTGTTCTTATTAGTGCCGTTTTCTATGGCACCGTTAAAACAGCAAACCTTGCATGGGCAATGGGTGATGTGGGTGTTGGTTTGATGGCATGGTTAAACATCGTTGGTATTCTGATCATCTTCTTCATGTCTAAGCCTGCGCTTAAGGCTTTAGCAGACTACGAAGAACAACAGAAACAAGGTGTGACTGAGTACACATTCAACCCTGTAAAACTAGGCATTAAAGGGGCAACTTACTGGGAAGAGAAGTACAAGCGTAAAACAGGTAAGTCTCCTGAATCTGAAGTTGCAGACAGTAAACCTGTAGAGCAACCTTCAGCTTAAGCTTACCTTAGCAAACAGATTGCTTTAATAAATAGATAGCTTTAACTCGCGCTATTAATAACGCATAAAAAAGGGGTTAGCCATTTCGGCTAACCCCTTTTGTTTTGTTCATAACCAATAAACGGCTTATAACAAACTAACTGTTCCCAAGTTAGAGCATTAAGCAGCGATTTCTTGTGTTGCCATTTGAGGCGCTTTTTTCTCACCGATTGGCAGTACTGTGCGGCCATATTCGTTGTTGATTACTTGTGCCATTGCAAAGTAGATAGCTGACGCACCACAGAAGATACCTTCAAAACCAGCGATAGTACCGATCAGTTCGCTGCCTGTGAAATCACGAGCGGCAAGTAGGAAGAACAAAATAGTAAGTGAACCGAATACTACTTGTTTCGCTACTGGGTAGCATAGAGAACCAATGAACATGAAGCCAGTGAAGATGCCCCATAGTAGTAGGTACCAACCCATAAACGCTGCTGGACTTGCTGGTAGGCCCATGTAAGGCATTACGATTAAACCAACCAAAGATAACCAGAATAGACCGTAAGAAGTAAACGCAGTTGTACCGAACGTGTCACCACGTTTGAAACACATTGTGCCCACGATAACTTGGCTTAGACCACCGTAAAAAATACCCATAGCAAGAATCATTGAATCGATTGGAAAGAAACCTGCGTTATGGATATTAAGAAGTATAGTAGTCATACCGAAACCCATTAGGCCAAGTGGTGCCGGGTTCGCCAGTTTTGTTGACATTTTGCGCGCCTTTAAAAAAAGTTAATAAAATTTGTACGCAAATTTTAATCCGAACGGCATAAAAAGATAGATCGCTAAATCGCAATCTTAGATTGCATCGTTCGCCAGTTCGGCTTTCGTGATGATTTCAAGTATCTCGCCAACTCGTTTAGGGCTTTGTTCCATCAAGACCGCTTGAACCTCGGGCTTTACACACGCTAACCACTCTCCCGAAGGTTCTTGGTTAAACTTATCCATCGGGCCCATACTTTGGCTCCATGCACCACGGATATCAACCGTATCTTTGTGGCCATCGTTGGTCGTAAAATATGAAAATTCAAAGGTTGTCGCATCTACAGATGTGATTTGGCCAGATGCCCCCCACGGCGCAGAAAGTTCGATCATAGGACCGATAGGATAGCTTTCACCTTCAATTTCTACAGAAGTTGCTTCACCAATGTAAATTTGAGCGTTATTGGCTGATTCTGAGACAGTGAAAGGTAATGATGTTGATACAGAATTAGGACCTTGAGGCGCAGCTTGCTTTAATAAGAATTGAACGATTGACGGGTATGCATTAACAGCAGCATCAACTTCCCCAACAGACTCCATACAGCCTTCGTAATTCATAATGCCTGTACTATCGACACCTTTAATTAAAGCGCCTTCAAGTGTTTGAATAACATGAATTTGGTTACCTTGCTCCTCTATAGACGTGATTTGGCCTACAGGACTTTTTAATACTTGATAACGCTGAGCAACAATACCTTCAGAGCTCGTTTCAAAACTCAAACTGCCATAATTACCCCAGCCCAAACTTTGCTCGAGACCTGACTGCGGCGTACTGTTACACCCAGTAACTCCAGTTACCAATAACGCAAGAATAGATAGCTTTAACTTCATTTTAATTGCCCTGTAATAGAATTATTCACGAACACAGTTTATCGATAAATGGAAAGCACTACTGTAATAGAAAGTAAGGGAAGTGTCGTATAACTGTCACTGAACAAGCAAGCCTCTTATAACAGAGGCTTGCTTAGTTTAATTATTTACAGCTAATTTCATCCCAGAACCAGTTCGATTGAACAGGGCTTTCCCAGACACCAGGACCGTTTTTAGCTACGAAGCACTTGCCATTATGTGTCACCTTGTCGCCATTGCTCACTTGGCTAACACCCGCTTGCCATGTGATAAACACCGATGGATCAACAACGACAGGCGGCTCAGTCACAGGTGGTTCAACCGGTGTTGGGTCTACCGGAGCAGGATCGACAGGTGCAGGGACAACTGGCGATGGATCTGTCACTACGGGTGGTGTTGGTTCACCCGCTACAAATTTCCAAGGGCCGTCATTGGCAGGATCATCCCCTTGAGTCCACCATTTAGCTTGGTAAGTCGCGCCGTTGTGAGTGACTTGATCGCCAGCATTGTAAACCTTGGTCGCACTCCAACCGTTGCCACCGGGATTAGTACCAGGGTCAACCGGATCAAGCTTATCGACCACTTTCACTTCAGGCCAACTCGCATGTGATCCATAAAAATTGGTCACACACTTCTCATAATCTCCGGCCACCAAGGCTGAATAAGCGGTTTGGAAACCAACAAGCTCACACTCAAATGAATAGCCTTCTGGGCGGTCTGCGTAGTATTTCCAGTTACCATCCCAGTTGGTGTACAACACATCAGTCGCACCATTCAAGTTCAAGCTTCCATAAGGCGTTTGCTGCCAACATGTATTGGCTTCATCCGCTTCTACAGGGATCAGATAATGCGCAGCTAATCCTTCCCAATAACGAATTCGGTTAACCGGTTGGCCTTTGTCTTTGTTCTGCTCACCACACTCGATACCACCATTAATTACGTTGATTGTGGTACCAAACCCATAGCCAATTCCCGCATCCAACTCACGCTGAGAGGGTGTCCAAGTGCGGTCAATAACGTGCAGCATGGCAGGTTTAGGAGCTTGAGGTGTAAGGAAGAACCAGATAGCAGAAGCCAAATTCAACCATGAATCAGCAACCAAACCTGGGTTATTCAATAGAACCGTCGCATCACCATCGAACATAACTTCCGAGAACGCACCGTAGTTAAAATGGTAAGAAAGCTGTTTAGCACCACGTCCAAAGTAACCCTGCCCTGCCGCACAAGGCCAACGTGCATTCTGCCAATCGTTCTGACCACAACCGGTGGTGTAACCCTCTTGACCTTCTGACCAACCCATTTCTCGAACATGCACCAGCGCTTGCTGCCACTCTTCTAGAGCTAATGGGTTATCAGAGGTGTTATCTATTGCGATGTGCCCGCCTGTTTCTTGAGCGAAATGAGCAAAGGCCGTGATGATGGATTTTTTACAGATGGCGTCTGAGTCTCGGCCATCAGTGTACTCTCCACAGAAGGCTGGGAATTTACCAATCGCCCGTAAGAAGCGAGTGTACGTGTATTCTGCCGCAGCCATCTGAGTGAGGAAGTCCCATTCAGATTGAGGGAATACACGCTCGACTCGTTTCACATTTTCAGGATTCGAGGCTAAACCCGGTTCAATAGCTTCAACAATACTATTGGGACGAGTTTGTAATGCTTGTGACCAGATCGCATACATAGGATCGGATGTTTTCGCTTGTTCAGCAGCTTGCAGTGCAGACTTTTCAACAAGGTAGCCATTCGGGTTTTGCGGATCAGGTTGAATGTTCAAAGACGCGTAACTGTGTGCTGCTAAAGTGCAGCCAACGACTGTCGCCAAATATTTGATTTTTAACATGATGGATTCTCTTATCTGTCCTTAATAAGTCCATCAAAGAGTATGCGGCGCATGGGAAATGAGCCAGTCGTTACCATGTGAATTTATAAAAAGTGCGAGTGACACTTTTATGTATCCTTCAACACAACAAAACGTCTCATTGTTTCTTGAGGTGATATCTAGTTTCCAACTGATTTGGTGTCTAGTTGTCAGCTATAAGCTTTTAATACCCTGAGTCAGAAAGAAAAAAGCCTCGAACTGAGTTCGAGGCTTAAGATCTTAATCAAAACTGGTTAAATCTCTAAGAGATTATTCCCACTCGATAGTTGCTGGTGGTTTACCAGAAATATCGTAAACAACACGTGAAATGCCGTTAACTTCGTTGATAATACGGTTAGATACCTTACCTAGGAAGTCGTATGGTAAGTGTGCCCAGTGAGCAGTCATGAAGTCGATAGTTTCTACTGCACGTAGAGATACAACCCAATCGTACTTACGGCCATCGCCCATTACGCCAACTGAACGTACAGGTAGGAATACCGTGAATGCTTGAGATACTTTGTGGTAAAGGTCAGCAGCGTGAAGCTCTTCAATGAAGATAGCATCAGCACGACGCAGTAAATCACAGTACTCTTTCTTCACTTCACCAAGTACACGAACACCTAGACCTGGACCTGGGAATGGGTGGCGGTAAAGCATGTTGTATGGAAGACCAAGCTCTAGGCCGATCTTACGTACTTCATCTTTAAACAGCTCACGTAGAGGCTCAACAAGGCCCATTTCCATATCATCAGGAAGGCCACCAACGTTGTGGTGAGATTTGATTACGTGTGCTTTACCTGTCTTAGATGCTGCAGACTCGATTACGTCTGGGTAGATAGTACCCTGAGCAAGCCATTTAGCATTCTTCAGTTTCTTAGACTCTTCGTCGAAGATATCTACGAATACGTGACCGATGATCTTACGTTTCGCTTCTGGTTCAGCTTCGCCTTCCAGAGCGTCAAGGAAACGATCTTCCGCATCAACTTTAATGATGTTTAGGCCGAATTGGTCACCAAACATCTCCATAACCTGCTCACCTTCGTTTAAACGAAGAAGGCCGTTATCTACAAATACACATGTTAGTTTGTCGCCGATAGCGCGGTGAGCAAGCATTGCGACTACTGATGAATCAACACCACCAGAAAGGCCAAGGATAACTTCGTCGTCACCTACTTGCTCTTTAATACGTGCAACTGCATCTTCAATGATAGATGCTGAAGTCCACAGACCTTCACAACCACACGCGTTAAGAACGAAGTTCTCAAGCATTTTTAGGCCGTTTTTAGTGTGCGTTACTTCTGGGTGGAATTGAACACCGTAGTATTTCTTCTCTTCGTTTGCCATTGCAGCGTATGGGCAAGTATCTGTCTCTGCGATTTTTGTGAAATCAGCAGGGATTTCAACCACTTTGTCACCATGGCTCATCCAAACATCTTGAGTTGTCTCAAGGTCGGCGAAAAGTGCAGATTCACCCGTCACTTGTACAGCCGCGTAGCCGAACTCACGCTCAGTAGACGTTGCTACTTTACCGCCAAGTTGCTCAGCCATCGTTTGCATGCCGTAGCAGATACCGAAGACAGGAACACCTGAATCAAATACGTACTGAGGTGCACGTGGAGAATTATCTTCCGTTACACTTTCAGGGCCACCAGATAGGATGATACCGTCTGGATTGAATTCACGAATATCCGCTTCTTCTACGTCCCAGCTCCAAAGTTCACAGTAAACACCGATCTCACGAATACGACGAGCTACTAGCTGTGTGTATTGAGAACCGAAGTCCAGAATTAGAATACGTTGGTCATGAATATTTTTAGTCATTGTAAGCAGTCTTATTGGCTATGTGATAAAACGGAGGCGAGTTTACTCACCTCTGATTAACTCTTCAAGAAATAAAGCAAACGTTTTCGTTGGTTATCTTTAACCACGTGTTTTGAGAAAGTCGGACTTTTAACAAAACAGACGGTAGATAAAATAATGTGCCGACTAAATCAGCACATTATTCAAACGTTTGGACGTATTATTAACCTAAACGGTAGTTAGGTGCTTCTTTCGTGATTTGAACATCGTGTACGTGAGATTCTTTCATGCCCGCACCAGAGATACGAACAAACTCAGCTTTAGTACGCATGTCTTCAACAGTTGCAGAACCCGTTAGGCCCATGCTTGAGCGTAAACCGCCCATCTGTTGGTGAACGATCTCTTTTAGACGACCTTTGTATGCGATACGACCTTCAATACCTTCTGGAACAAGCTTGTCTGCAGCGTTATCAGATTGGAAGTAACGGTCAGAAGAACCTTGAGACATAGCGCCAAGAGAACCCATACCACGGTAAGACTTGTAAGAACGACCGTTGTAAAGGATAACTTCACCCGGTGCTTCTTCAGTACCCGCGAACATTGAACCAACCATCACACAAGATGCGCCAGCAACGATAGCTTTACAGATATCGCCAGAGAAGCGGATGCCGCCATCTGCGATTACTGGAATACCGTATTCGTTTGCTACTTCAGCTGCGTCTGCAATTGCTGTTACTTGAGGAACACCAACACCAGTAACGATGCGAGTCGTACAGATTGAACCCGGGCCGATACCTACTTTAACCGCACTAACACCCGCTTCGATAAGAGCACGAGCGCCAGCGCCAGTTGCTACGTTACCACCGATAATTTGTAGGTCAGGGTATGCAGCACGCGTATCGCGGATACGGTTAAGTACGCCTTCAGAGTGACCGTGTGAAGAGTCGATAAGTAGAACGTCTACGCCAGCTTCAACTAGAGCAGCAACGCGCTCTTCGTTACCAGCACCAGCACCAACAGCTGCACCTACACGTAGGCTGCCGCGCTCATCTTTACAAGCGTTTGGTTTACGTTCTGCTTTGTGGAAATCTTTTGCAGTGATCATTCCCGTAAGTTGGAAGTCATCATTTACAACAAGAACTTTTTCAACACGCGCTTCGTGCATTTTCTCTTGAACTTCTTCACGAGTTGCACCTTCTTTAACAGAAGCAAGGCGAGCTTTAGGCGTCATTACTACGTCAACTTTCTTAGAAAGGTCAGTCACAAAGCGAACGTCACGGCCAGTAATAATACCAACAAGTTCGTTTGTTTCAGTAACAACAGGGAAACCGGCGAAGCCGTGTTTTTGAGTAAGAGCTACAACATCAGCGATTGTCGCGTCAGGGTTTACAGTAACAGGGTGAGAAACCACACCTGCTTCGTAAATTTTAACCTGGCGAACCATTTCAGCTTGCTGTTCAATAGACATGTTCTTATGAATGAAGCCTATTCCGCCTTCTTGCGCCAGTGCAATCGCTAGGCGAGCTTCTGTCACAGTATCCATCGATGCAGAGATCATTGGGATGTTTAGGGAAATATTCTTCGTCAACTGAGTGCGAAGATCAGCTGTATTAGGGAGAACGGTGGAGTGTGCTGGCACTAGCAGTACGTCGTCGAATGTCAGCGCTTCTTTGGCAATTCTTAGCATTTGCAATATCTCACAATAATAGGAGTAAAAAGAAACAATCCAATCTCATCGTTTCGCCTAATGAGGGCAGCCAATTAAGGAAAATCAAGCTGCATTTGGATTAGATATTGCGGACGGATTATACGGCCAACGAAATCGCTTGGCTACACATTTTTATACTTTTAATTTGCATTTACCCCCTTGCTATGTATTATATTGCCGCTATCTTCCATACTCACGCCCAGTGAGATTCCAAGAGAAAGACCTTCCTTCAAGGATAGATAGCGCTTCTATGACCAATCCAAACATCTTTACTGTTTCTCGCCTCAATTCAGAGGTTCGTCTCCTATTAGAAAACGAAATGGGAATAGTCTGGCTCGTTGGTGAAATCTCAAATTTCTCTGCACCTGTCTCTGGTCACTGGTACCTCACGCTTAAAGACTCTCGCGCTCAAGTTAAGTGCGCTATGTTTCGTGGCAATAACCGTCGTGTGACTTTTAAGCCTCAGAACGGTAATCAAGTGCTAGTTAAAGCGCGCCTATCTCTTTATGAGCCACGCGGTGATTATCAACTCATCATCGAAAGCATGCAGCCAGAAGGTGACGGCAAGCTTCAGCAAGAGTTTGAAAAACTTAAGATGAACTTGGCAGCGGAAGGTTTATTTGCTCAGTCCAGTAAACAAATTCTTCCAGAACATCCTAAATGCGTTGGCGTTATCACCTCTAAAACAGGCGCAGCCCTCTTCGATATTCTCGATGTACTGAAAAGACGCGATCCTTCATTGCCTGTTGTGGTTTACCCAACCATGGTTCAGGGCGAAGAAGCGGCGATTCAAATTGCTCAAGCGATTGGGCGTGCCAATGAACGCAATGAGTGTGATGTATTGATCGTTGGCCGAGGCGGCGGTTCTTTGGAAGATCTATGGTGCTTTAATAATGAGATCGTAGCTCGCACCATTGCAGCAAGCCAGATCCCGATTATCAGTGCCGTTGGGCATGAAATCGATGTCACTATCGCGGATTTCGTCGCAGATATGCGTGCTCCAACGCCATCAGCAGCCGCTGAATTAGTTAGCCGTGACAACAATCATAAAGAGCAAGCTTATGCGTCTAAACGTGCTCGTTTAGTGAGTGCGATTCGTCATGTGTTAATCAAACAAGCGCAATCAACTCAGACGTTGAAATACCGCTTAGAGAAACAACACCCGAGCTACCAACTGCAAAAGCAGAGTCAGCAGCTTGATGACTTAGACATGCGTTTGCGTCGTGGTATGACTCAATACCTAAAGCAGCATGCACAGCGTGTTGAGCGCAAACAGCACCAGCTTCAGCTGAACTCACCAGTGAAACGCCTTGGTGAACAAAAACTGCATCTGCAACGTTCAGAGCAAAAGCTATTGGATGCAATGGATAAAACACTACTAACTACTCGCCACCAACTAGCCATGGCTGCCGAGAAGTTAGAAACAGTAAGTCCATTAGCAACCCTAAAACGTGGCTACAGTATTACCCATTCAGCATCGAGCAAGACCCTGTCATCGATTAACGACGTCGAAGTGGGCGAAGTGATCACCACCCAAGTTGAAGACGGTGTTATTGAGTCGCAAGTGACCACAAGAGTCGCTAAGAGCGAGCTCTAGGTTCATTAGATACAAAAAAGACCCAACACTTTGGTATTGAGTCTCTGATATAACATTACAGATAGTCGTTTAAGCGATTCGGCTTAAGTCTATTCAGCAGGCTGAAATACGAACTTTACTCTCGATTTAGATTTAAGCTCATTACACTCACCATTACAAAAATAGCTCGCTGCACCACAGGCTTGAAGCTTCTCAAGTTGGCTGCTGCACTCAGGGCAAAACCCAACCTTAGTAAAGTGTGCCTGACAACTTTCACAGTGATACTTTCCATCCCAACCTAGCTCTGATTGGCACTTAGGGCAGATATTTTCACTCATTAGCATTTCCTAATTCACTACTTTTTTTACAATCTACTACTGCTAAGACTTAGCTTGCTTGATTTGGTACATGTTCTTATCAGCTTGTGCGATCAAGCCTTCCAATGACTCAGGATCTTTATCATAAGAAAGTCCAACGCTGACAGAAAACTGAGTGCCATCGATATAGAGCGCTTGTTCCAAGGTTCTTTCTAAGCTTAGATAAAAGTTCAGCACACTTTCTTGATCATCGAAGCAAGAGAACACGACAAACTCATCGCCCCCATAGCGCCCTATCTTGGCACAGGCAGTCGTTGCCTCATCAAGCACTTTTGCAACGGCTAACAACACATCATCACCAAAGCTGTGGCCAAACGTATCGTTTATTGACTTAAATTTATCGACATCAACAAACAGGCATGCCATCACTTTTTCAGTAAAACAGCGGTTAGTTAACACCTGCTCGGCTTCTCTCAGCAATGCTCGGCGATTCAAACTGTGTGTTAGGGAGTCCCGATTGGCAAAAAAGTTGAGTTGATTCTCTAACTCATACTTCTCAAGCGCGACTGAATACAGAGAAGCCAATAACTCTAAGATCTCAAGTTCAAACTCATGAGGTTCAGAGATGTACTGACTGTAAATTGCGAAGGTACCTAATACGTGACCATGTGAAGAGATGATTGGCACTGACCAACATGCATGAAGATTGGCCTGATTGGTTAAGGCTAAGAAAGGAGTCCAATTCGGGTGTGCATTAATATTGGAGACCATGACAGCTTTCTTAAGTGCCGCCGCTTCGCCACAAGAACCAATTCCGGCACCAACCCCCACCCCTTCTATCTGCTGGTTATAAAAATCAGGCAAGTTTGGAGCATATTCTAAATGTAATGTATTCGATTCGGGGTTTAGCAATAGGATAGAGGCCATCCTTTGACCAAAAATCTGCTCGGTGAGTTGAATGATCTTACGATTTAATTCTTTGCGATCCAACCCAAGGGCAAGCTTTCGAAGCAAACTGTTTACTGCTCGGTGACCTTCTAATAAAAATTGTTGTTTCATTCACTAAAGCTTTCAATTATATGGTGGGAACAGCTTGTTCTTATGCAAGCCTATATACTGGTCAATATTAACACACTAAATTACCACAACACACCACCGAAGATCATAGGTTGATCTTTCGCTTTATCTATTTTGATCAGCGATCTACCCCAAAAAGAATATTTATATCACCATACACCGAAAGCATAAGTTACATGTGCTGCATTTCAATTTTAAATGGTCATTTATATTAAAAGTTACATATAAAAACAAAACAAACAGCACAAGCTATTTCGATCTGTAGTCTAAATCATCGCATTACATGCGTCAGCATTTCAATATGCTGGTCATCTAACTGGGTTAACTTAACCGATAAAGACTTAAGCTCTGACGTATTCTCAATGTGAGTACCACCACACGGGATAGACACTAAAGTGTCGCTATCCAACTGCCATTCCCAATAGCGAGAGTCTGTTAATGCCTCACCTTCCAGTCTCATTGTTACTGGCGTCGAGTCTGCGAGCCAACCTTTAATCATCTGATTGATATCGGCTTCGATACCATCAAGATTGGTTAGCATGTCTGCAACGTTCAAACCGCGCTTCTTCAGGGTTTTGCCTAAACGATACTTGTCTGTACATAATTCTGGCGTCACAAAGCTGGTGACTTGAGCGTAGCTATTGAAGTCGTAGCTGCCGAGTGGATCTTTTCGGTCTGCATCTTTACGCCAATAACTCTCAGCCAATACTTTATTCAGCGCTAAAAAAGCGATGTGGCCAGCACTGTGACCGCGGCTAAGGCTTGCTTGGTACTCTTGATCAACCGTCAACAGGACTTCGTCGCTAACCTTAATCCTAGAAGCAGATGCGGGGAGCTGGTGGACAACCACAAACGCCCACCCTTCCGTATCACGCTTAACAGGAATATCTGCTGCGATATGAAGTTTACCAGTAGATTGTTCTACTGCACCAACAAGACAGTCTTCAACAATATACTGTTCACCATTTAGGCTGACAAAACCTCGGTCTGCAGGGTGGTCTGGCCAAATATGACTTACTGGGTGGAAAGGTGTCACGTCGGTGATCAGGTAGGTTTTGCTGTCATCGTTTTCAACGTACAACGCCTTTGCTTTGATCTGCCAAGCCTGATGACAAAATTGAGTAATGGTTGGTGTGATAACTATTATTGGTTTCATGGATGTCGCTAGTGTCATTGAATCGCTAGTGGTCATATCGTTCTTCTTTTGAAATTGAGCCTAATTCGTTAACCCATCACGATATGGAGATATGAGGTTATGGCTTAACGTGAATTTTGCTTAAAAAAATACCCGAGACAGGCTCGGGTATCAAATCTATTGGAAAGGTTTACTTACGACCTTTAACCATGCTCATCATACGCTTACGTTTACGTTCTTGAGAAATTGTCAGCTTGGTTGTCTTAGCTTCAAATGGGTTCTCGCTGTTCTGGAATTGAATGCGAATAGGTGTACCCATAATCTCTAATGAACGACGGTAGTAGTTCATCAAGAATCGTTTGTATGAATCTGGCAAGTTACGTACTTGGTTACCGTGGATAACGATAATCGGTGGGTTGTAGCCACCTGCGTGTGCGTATTTCAATTTAACACGACGGCCACGAACCATAGGCGGTTGGTGATCATCAGTCGCCATCTTCATGATACGAGTTAGCACAGAAGTACCAACACGAGTCGTTGCTGACTTGTAAGCTTCTTGAACAGATTCAAACAAGTGACCAACACCTGTACCGTGAAGTGCAGAGATAAAGTGAATACGTGCGAAATCAACGAAACCTAAACGACGGTCTAGTTCTTTCTTAACGCGATCTTTAACATCACTGTCTAGACCATCCCACTTGTTTACTGCAATAACAATTGAACGACCAGCATTCAACGCAAAGCCTAACAAGCTTAAATCTTGATCAGAGATGTTGTCTCGAGCATCAATAAGTAGCAATACAACGTTAGCATCTTCAATTGCTTTCAGTGTTTTAACCACTGAGAACTTCTCTACTGTTTCGTTGATATTTTTACGACGACGAACACCAGCAGTATCAATCAGAACGTATTCACGCTCATCACGCTGCATTGGAATGTAGATAGAGTCACGAGTTGTGCCTGGCATATCGTAAACAACAACACGTTCTTCACCAAGAATACGGTTAGTTAGTGTTGATTTACCAACGTTAGGACGGCCAATGATCGCTAGCTTAATTGGTTGATCTTGAAGGCGCTTGAATTCTTCTTCAGCTTCTTCTTCAGTGAAATCAACTTGCTCTTCTTCTTCGTCTTCAAACTCAGTTAAATCGCTTACTTCACCATTCTCAGCTTTTAACGCTTCTGCGAACGGGTTAAGAGCAAGATCAATCAACGCTGTTACGCCACGACCGTGCGCTGCAGCGATTTGGTACATGTCTTCTACACCTAGTTGCCAGAAATCAGCACTTGCAGCATCAGGGTCGATACCATCAACCTTGTTTACTACTAGCATTGAAGGCTTTTCTAGTTGACGAAGGTGCTTAGCAATAGCCACATCTGAAGGTGTTAGACCCGCACGGCCATCTACCATAAATAGAACGACATCAGCTTCATCAATCGCCGCTAGCGACTGTTCAGCCATTTTAGTTTCAACACCTTCTTCGGTACCGTCGATACCACCAGTGTCAATAACAATAAAGTCATGCTCGCTAAAATGAGCATGACCGTATTTACGGTCACGCGTTAAGCCAGGGAAATCCGCAACCAATGCATCACGAGTTCGAGTCAATCGGTTAAATAACGTAGATTTACCTACATTCGGACGCCCTACTAGAGCAACAACAGGTACCATAACAACCTCTACAATTTCTTCTCTAAATGTAGTTATAGGTAAGCACTTGATCGCAAGTTTAAACTCTTACCTATAACCACACGGTTTATTAATTCATAACAACAAAACGGCTCCTAGCTGTTACCAACCAGGAGCCGACTGTGAATTGTATCACGCTTTTATTGGCTAATCGTTAGTTTCTTTACATCGCCATTGCGAGTCGTCACTAAGTAACCTTCAGGCATTTCAATTGGCGCAACTGCAAAGCCGCTATCATCGACGAGTTGTTGAGCAACAAACTCACCCGATGAACGATCTAACCAGTGCAGATAACCTTCTGTATCACCCACAACTACATAACCATTAATAATAGCAGGTGCTGTCAGTAAGCGGTTTTCTAACAATGGAGTGCTCCAAAGTTCAGTACCACTACGCGCATCAACCGCAACTACATGATCTTTGTCGGTAACGACAAACAAACGGCTACCATCACTCGCTAAGTCAATCGCTGACGAGTAGTTACGCTTCCAAATTGGCTTACCAGAACGAAGATCGATAGCGATTAGCTGACCATTGATACCTACTGTATACAGGGTTCCGCCAAGAACAATCGGTGATGCATCAACATCAACTAAGCGATCTATTTCCGTTGCACCTTTTGGTGTGCCTACTGGCTGTTGCCAAATAAGCTGACCACGGTCAACAATAGCGGCTGCTAAACGACCATTTGCAGTCCCCCAGAATACACCACCAGAAACCGCAACAGGCGAGCTATCGCCACGAAGTGTTAGGCTTGGAACTTCAGTGCTAATCGTCCATTTTTGTTCGCCGCTTTCTTGATCTAACGCGATCAACATACCGCGACTGGTATGAACAATAACCATGTTGCTTTCAGTTGCTGGGGATGCAAGCACCTCACCATTCACTGATACACGCCACAGCTCTTCACCGGTTGATTCATCCATCGCGATCACTTCGCCATTTTCAGAACCAACAAATACTTTGCCGTAAGCCGCCGTTAAGCCACCCGATAAACGAGCCAGTACTTCTTTCTCAAGATCGACTTTCCACAGCTCTTTACCTGTTTCAGGGTCAAGCGCTTTAACCATACCTTCACGGCTCGCAACAAACACTTTGTCGTAAGCCAATTCTGGCGTTAGTTTTGAAAAGTAGTGGCCAACACCATCACCAACCGACGTAGACCATTCCTGGCTAGGAGTGAACTCGCTATTTACTGTTGGTACTGGCGCCATGATTACGGTGTCTTCTTCACCCGCACAGCCAGCCAATAGGCCAAGAGCAATCGCACACAACGCCGCTTTTGGAAACATCTTCTTCATTCAAAGCGCCTTATTTAGCTAGGTCGTCAAGTTTGATTTGAAGCGTTTGGCTCGCATCAGCTGCTTGTTGTGCTTCAGAGTAAGCACTGTAAGCCGCATCTGTATCGCCTTTACGAAGTGAGATATCACCACGCAGTTCAGCAACACGGCCAGTCCAAGATTCGTCAGTCATCGCTTCAAGATCAGTCAATGCTGCGTCAAATTCACCTTGCTCAGCTTTGATACGTGCAGCACGGTAAGTCAGTAGTGGCGTAAGTGCCGCATCCTTAGTTGCCGATTTTGCCCACTCAAGCTGTTCAAGTGCAGCTGCAAGGTCACCCGCTTGAACTTGCGCTTTTGCTAATTGCATAGCAGCAAGTACAGAGTATTCAGCGTCTTTGTTAGCGTCGATAAAAGCTTGAATATCAGATTGAGCATCAACGCCCTTAGCATCAAGAGCTGAAATTACAGAGGTGTAGCCTTCTGAAGCTACTTCACGCGCTTCAACGACTGAATCTTGGTAATAGCGCCAGCCAAATAGACCGCCTAAACCAATAACTGCACCAAAGATTACGGCTTTACCGTTCTCTTTCCACCAATCTTTAATGGCTTCAACTTGTTGCTCTTCGCTATCGTAAAGTTCCACTTCCTGTCCTCTTTAATTCTTTAAACGCCAGCATAGTGCTGACGTTGATATTCATGATGAGCGTTTGCTCAATGGCTAATTAGATTAGCGCAGCAACTTTCTCTGCAACTTCCGTTTGAGACACGGTTTCTTGCTCGCCGCCAACCAGATCTTTTAGCACAACTGTATTGTCAGCAACTTCGTTCTCACCAAGTACCAGTGCTACAACAGCACCTACTTTGTCAGCACGCTTGAATTGCTTCTTGAAGTTACCACCACCGAAGTGGTTCATTACGCGTACGCCTTCTACGGTATCGCGTAATTGATTCGCTAACTGCATGCCTGCGATCATAGTACCTTCGCCAGCAGCAACCACGTATACGTCAACGCTACGGCGAACTTCTGTTAGCTCTAGCGTTTCCATCATAAGAACCAGACGCTCTAGACCCATAGCGAAGCCAACAGCATTGGTTGCTTTGCCGCCTAGTTGCTCAACAAGACCATCGTAACGACCGCCGCCACAAACTGTACCTTGAGCACCAAGACTGTCAGTGATCCACTCAAATACTGTGCGGTTGTAGTAATCTAGGCCACGTACTAGACGCTCATTAACTTGGTATTCGATACCAACAGCGTCAAGAAGTTCACACAAACCAGCAAAATGTTGCTTCGATTCTTCACCTAAATATTCAGATAGTCGAGGTGCGTCACCTAAGATCGCTTGAACATCCGGGTTCTTAGTATCAAGTACACGTAGAGGGTTAGTGTGCATGCGACGTTTGCAGTCTTCATCTAGCACATCAATGTGTTGCTCAAGGAAAGCCACTAACGCAGTGCGGTAGCTTACGCGATCTTCTTGAGAACCGATTGAGTTCAACTCGAGGCGAACGTGCTTATCGATGCCTAGTTCACGCCATAGACGTGCTGTCATCATGATAAGTTCTGCGTCAACGTCTGGACCGTCTAGGCCAAACACTTCAACACCACATTGGTGGAATTGACGGTAACGACCTTTTTGAGGACGCTCGTGACGGAACATTGGACCCATGTACCATAGGCGCTGCTCATCACGGTTGATAAGGCTGTTTTGAATACATGAACGTACACAACCTGCTGTGCCTTCTGGACGCAGCGTTAGGCTGTCGCCATTACGGTCATCAAAGGTGTACATTTCTTTAGAAACAACGTCTGTCTCTTCACCAACCGCACGGCTAAATAGGTTCGTTTCTTCAACGATAGGCATACGTACTTCGTTGTAACCGTATGCACTCACCACACTTTTAACTGCGCTTTCTACTTTCTGCCACAGTGGTGATTGAGTTGGTAGGCAGTCGTTCATGCCTCGAATTGCTTGGATATTTTTAGCCACAGTATTTATTCCGTAATTTCTCACGACCAGGTGTTAGTGCGAATAGACAATCACACCCCATCGCGTTGTATTAATCTTCTAAGTTTTCTACATCAATGCGATTTGCTTTATCAAGCACCGATGCTTTTGCTCGGATCTTCGCTTCAAGCTTGTCGACAAGGTCATCGTTGTCAAAACGCTCTTTCTGACGCTTACCGTCTTCGTAGAAGGCACTCTTACGAGCACTACCCGCAAGGCCTAAGTGAGACACTTCAGCTTCACCAGGGCCGTTAACGACACAACCGATGATAGAGACATCCATTGGAGTCACTATGTCTTCCAAGCGCTCTTCAAGGGCGTTAACCGTGTTGATAACATCGAATTCTTGGCGAGAACAGCTCGGACACGCAATGAAGTTGATACCACGTGAGCGAATGCGCAAAGATTTAAGAATATCAAAGCCAACTTTGATCTCTTCGATTGGATCTGCTGCTAGCGAGATACGCAGCGTATCGCCGATACCTTCAGACAATAACATGCCCAAACCTACAGCCGATTTCACAGAACCCGCACGAGCTCCACCCGCTTCAGTAATACCTAGGTGAAGTGGTTGGTCAATCTGCTTAGCAAGCAAACGGTAAGAACCGACGGCTAGGAATACATCAGAAGCCTTCACGCTGACTTTGAATTGATCAAAGTTCAGACGGTCTAGGATATCGACGTGACGCATTGCAGATTCAACTAGCGCTTCTGCTGTAGGCTCTGTGTATTTCTCTTGGATCTCTTTTTCAAGAGAACCACCGTTAACACCAATACGAATCGGGATATTCATATCACGAGCACAATCCACAACAGAGCGAATGCGGCTTTCGTTACCGATGTTACCTGGGTTGATACGCAGACAGTCAACCCCATACTCTGCCACTTTAAGAGCGATACGGTAGTCGAAGTGAATGTCAGCAACCAAAGGAACAGAGACCTGCTGCTTGATTAGCTTAAAAGCTTCAGCGGCCTCCATAGTCGGTACAGATACGCGAACGATATCTGCCCCCACTTTTTCCAAAGCTCTAATTTGAGCGACGGTCGCGGCGACATCTGTTGTTCTTGTGTTGGTCATGGATTGCACAGCAATTGGTGCACCATCACCGAGCGGCACATCACCCACATAAATACGGGTTGATTTGCGACGAATAATAGGAGATTCGTGTTGCATATTAACTCTAAGGTAAGGTTATTCTAGCTACTTTGCCTGAAGTATACCCAGAAAGGTCGACAGGTTCACTTGCAAATGTCATCGATACGCCTTCAGGCGCACCCAGAATCACTTTATATGGTGCAGTTCCAGAAAGATTTAATGTCTGGCCTGCTTTTTTAATGCCGGTAGATAACGTTTTGCCCGAAGCATCTTTCACTTGGATCCAGCAATCAGCAGAGAACTGCATCACTAGCTCATTAACCACAGCTTCAGACGCTACAGTCTCTGGTTCCGCAGTAACCGAAGCAACGTCTGCTGCTTCTGGTGCTTCTTCAATGACTTCAACGGGGTCAAGAGTTACTGAATCTTCAGCTGAACTCACTTCAGTAAGCTCATCAGAATTTTCAGTAGCAGGAGATATCTCTGCGTTTTGTTCTGCTTCAATCACTTCGAGTGAAGTCAGCTCAGGATCAAGCGACTCTTCTACCACTAGCTCTTCCGAGCTTTCAGTATTGGCTAAAGATTGAGATAAGGTATCTTGCTGTTGATTCTGCCACCACCAAAGTGAGGAGATACCCACAATCACAGCAAAGATGCTCCAAGTAAGGAGCATAATACGGCTGTTGTGCTTCTCGGTTTTAGTCTTACGAGAGAAGCTCAACATTTCTTGTTCTTGATGTTGGGCATCACCAGAATGATGAAGCGCATTCAACACGACTTTTTCATCAAGATTGACGTATTTCGCGTATGAACGAATGTAACCACGCATAAAGGTGGCAACCTGATCTGACTCGAATTGGTTTTCTTCAATTTGCTGGATAAGCGTAACGCGTAGCTTCAAGCGATCAGAGATCTGCTTTTGTGTTAAACCAAGAGATTCTCGTTTATTTTTGAGCAGCGTTCCCGCTTCAATTGCTGGAGCGACAGTTTCTTGCGTTTGTGTTTCTTGTTCTGTGTTCATAGAGAGTGAACTTCTAAAGTATTATTGCAGGTTGATGAGAGCATTTTTTATTTTCGTTTAAGCTCAATCTTACAACCTACTATGTGGAATTTTTCCTGTCACCCGGTTCATCAACCCTTAAAGTAGAAAACCACACACTGTTGGTGAGCGACTTTCTCAGGAAGCTAGTTTATCAAGTAGCCAACCTAAATAGACACATTGACGATTATCGGGTAACAAGCGAGCACTTAAATTAATTTAAGATTATTTAATCATAAGCTAATGCCATTACAAGGCAAAAACACTTTCGACAAAATTTACCGTCAGCTCATGGTTTTGTCCAAAATTTAACGAAAAATGTAAGAAAGCGTGGGGAAAAAATCCAATTTTTGGAAATTCACCTTCCAGAAAAGCAACAAGCCAGAAGGAATCCTTCTGGCTTGTTTAGATCTAAATGGTATTTAAACCGCTTTTACTTGAATCACATCACCTGCGATTAAGTTAGCTTCAGAGGCGGCTTTCAGCATTTTAGTACGCTTGGTTCTATCAATGACATCACCAACCAACTGACCACATGCGGCATCAATATCATCGCCACGTGTTTTACGAACCGTTACTGTGTAGTTGTATTCCATCAGCGTTTTTTGGAAGCGATCAATACGAGAGTTGCTTGGCTTCTTGTAAGGCGAACCCGGATAAGGGTTGAATGGAATCAAGTTGATCTTACAAGGCGTCTCTTTCATTAGCTCAGCAAGTTCACGAGCGTGGTCCATATCATCATTCACATGATCCAATAGAACGTACTCAACCGTTACTTTACCGCGGTTAGCATTTGAAGAAGCAATGTAGCGACGAACCGATGCTAGGAAATCTTGGATATCCCAACGGTCGTTGATTGGCATGATTTGGCTACGTAGTGCATCGTTTGGTGCGTGTAGAGAAATCGCCAGAGCTACATCGATGTTGTCTGTCATCTGATCAAGACCAGAAACAACACCAGATGTTGATACTGTCACACGACGCTTAGACAGTGAGAATCCTAGATCATCAAGCATCAGCTCTAATGATGGAATTAGGTTCTTCATGTTAAGCAGAGGCTCACCCATACCCATCATTACGACGTTAGTAATTGGACGACGACCCGTATCTTTCTCTAAACCGATTTCACGTGCAGCGCGCCAGATTTGACCAACGATCTCTGAAACTTTCAGGTTACGGTTGAAGCCTTGTTGAGCCGTAGAGCAGAATTTACATTCTAGTGCACAACCAACCTGTGAAGATACACATAGCGTCGCACGGTCACCATCTGGGATGTATACCGTCTCAACGTCTTGGTCACCAACGCTCATAGCCCATTTAATGGTGCCATCTGCAGAGTGCTGAGCTTCAGAAACGATAGGTGCAACAATCTCACAGCGATGCAGAAGTTTCTCGCGTAATTTTTTGTTGATGTTGTTCATTTGTTCGAAGTCATCGACACCGAAGTGATAAATCCACTTCATCACTTGCTCTGCTCGAAACGCTTTCTCATTCAGTTCTTCTGTGAAAAATTTACGAAGACCTTTACGATCAAAATCGAGTAGATTGACTTTAGCTGTGGTCATGATGCCTCTCAATGACGGAACAATAATTAAGGGCGCGAATTGTACAGGCTTTACGCAACTTCAACAAGCGCTGTAAAACCCTGTGTTTATTAAGACATTCAAAGTTAAGCGATTAAAACTTGAACAATTGTTTTGTTCGGTCTGAGAATACCTAAATTAAAGAAAAGATTCCCGATTACGCTCCTCCGTCGCTTTCGGGAATGACGTAAATAATCTCCACAAGCTCACCAATACTTACCACAAGATTGTGGCCCCGCCATTCATCGCTATAAGGTCATGAACGCCTCAAAGCCCGTCATTCCAGAACTGAGGAACGAGGTATCTGGAATCTCCAACAACTAACAGAGATTCCCGCTTACACTCCTACGTCGCTCTCGGGAATGGCGACTAAATAGATTATCGAGAATGCAAAGTCCACATACGAAAAAGGCTTCACCGAAGTGAAGCCTTTATTGATATTTGCTGTTGTCTGCTTATTCAGCTGGACGTGGGCAAATTTCAGATTCTGGGAAGAAGAATTCGATCTCGCGAGCTGCAGACTCAGGGCTGTCACTGCCGTGTACTGAGTTGTAACGCATGCTGATTGCGTAGTCAGCACGGATAGTGCCGCATGCCGCTTCTTCTGGGTTAGTTTTACCCATTAGTTCACGGTAACGAGCGATCGCATTTTCGCCTTCAAGTACTTGAACCATGATAGGACCAGAAGTCATGAACTCTTTTAGTGGTCCAAAGAACTCTTTACCTTCATGTTCTGCATAGAAGCCACTTGCTTGCGCTTCAGTAAGAGAAACCATTTTAGCGGCAATAATCTGTAGGCCTGCTTTTTCAATGCGGTGGTAGATTTCACCAACAAGGTTACGCTTAACTGCATCCGGCTTAACAATTGAGAACGTTCTTTCTAGAGCCATAGGGATTCCTTCACTTCATTTTTTTGTTATTAAATACTGAAATTACTAAGATCATTCGATCTGAGTTTATGAATAAGCGGTATCGAAATACCGCTCACTCTTATTATTATTTTGCTTGATCGATAAGAAGACGAGCCAGTGTACGAACACCCATACCGGTCGCGCCTGCAGCCCACTTATCACTAGATGACTTACGGTAAGTACCCGCGCAATCCATGTGAATCCAACCTTTTTTGTAGTCATCTACAAAGTAAGAAAGGAACGCAGCAGCGGTACTTGCACCCGGTGTGTAATCACCAGAGCTGATGTTTGAAAGATCAGCAAAGTTTGAAGGCAACATACCACGGTGGAAATCAGCAAGCGGCAATGGCCATAGACCTTCTTTCTCTTGGTTCGCAGCCGTTAGTGCTTGATGAGACAACTCATCATCAAAGCTCAATAATGCGTGGTAGTCGTTACCTAATGCATTTTTAGCCGCGCCTGTTAGTGTTGCACAGTCGATGATCAACTCTGGATTCTGAGCGCTTGCGAACATCAGGCCATCAGCTAAAACTAAACGACCTTCCGCATCGGTATTCATGATCTCGACAGTTTTACCATTTTTGTAAGTAATGATGTCGCCAAGCTTCAATGCACGACCCGAGATCATGTTCTCAGCACAACATAAGATAAGCTTGATACGCTTGTTCAGACCGCGTTCAATCGCTAGACCTAAACCACCGGTAATAGTCGCTGCGCCACCCATGTCAGCCTTCATTGCTGTCATGAATTGACCTGGCTTGATGCTGTAACCGCCTGAGTCGAAAGTGATACCTTTACCCACAAGGCAAGCAAACACAGGTGCGTTTTCATCGCCAGTTGGGTTGAAGTCCAATTGAAGCATTGCAGAAGTACGTTCAGAGCCGCGACCTACCGCGTAGATGCCTTCCCAACCTTCAGTTAGGAGATCTTTGTCTTTAACGATTTTTGCTTTAACAGTGCCTGCTGGTGCCACTGACTTGATGTATTCAGCTGCCATTGTCGCTAATTGACGAGGGGCAACTTCTTCTGCCGTTTTGTTGATGATGTCACGAGTCCAATCTGTCGCGCGGATACGTGCTTCTAATTCAACTTGATCAGCTTCAGCTAGAGCATCCCACTCCAATGCATTTTTTTTCTTTGGTCCACGGTAGCCTTGGTAAAAAGCCCAAACGCTTTCTAGATCCCAGCCTTCACCGCTAAGTGCAACCAATGCGATACCTTGTCCGTCAAGCGTACGACCCGCACGTTGAACCGCGCCTAGATCGTGGCCTTCACCAATGTGAATTGTCGCTCCCGCTTCTGAGAACGATAAAATAGCTCTTGCTCCCCACTGAGGCTGGGCAGCTTCTTGACTTAAAAATACTGACATCTGTGTAGACATGATTTCTCCTTGTCATGAACCACTTTGAGTATGTGATCCTGATTGTTTTTTATTAGCGCACTGATGTTAGCATTATGTAGGAGGAAAATGTCATTTTGATAAAAAAACGGACCATAAGGTCCGCTTTTTTTAGTAAGAATTGTTAACTTGGCTGCGTTTTACATTGGACTGATACCAACCCGCGACCAAGTGATTAGACAAGAGGATTAATCCATCTCATCCATCCAGCACAATATAATGGCCTCTAGAATTTTCTCATTCGAGTGATTCGGCTCATCATCAAAATCTTCAAGATCTAACACCCATTGATGCAAGTCCGTAAAACGTACGGTTTTAGGATCAGTCTCAGGGTATAAATCACATAGCTCAATCGCAATATCTCGCGAATCAATCCATTTCAAGCTCATAACACTTCCTTATCTTTATCAGCGACGATTTGTCATCTTAATGATTTATATTTTATGCCAGTTTTACTAACACGTTTAGTCGAGCTGAGTTCTTAGTGCTCTTCAGAAGCTAAGTTCAGTGTGTACTTTGGAATCTCTACAACAAGATCCGAATCAGCCACTTTAGCTTGGCAACCAAGGCGAGATTCCATCTCTAAACCCCATGCTTTATCTAGCATGTCGTCTTCTAGGTCATCACTTTCTTCTAATGAGTCGAAACCTTCACGAATCACGACGTGACATGTAGTACATGCACACGACTTCTCACATGCGTGTTCAATACCAATACCGGCCTTCAGTGCAACATCAAGAACCGTCTCACCAGTTTTTGCTTCTAAAACTGCGCCTTCTGGACATAGATCTTCGTGAGGTAAAACAATAATCTTTGGCATGTTTATCTATTCTCTAACTATTAAATATTATCGACTGACTGACCTGACAGTGCAGCTCGAATTGATTTATCCATACGACGAGAAGCAAAGTCTTGGCTCGCTTTGTCGGTATTCTTAATTTCTAGTTCGATGGCATCAGCGCTTTCGCCATTGCGCACTTCAATCAGTGCTTCAATAGCTTGTAGAAGGTGCTGCTTTTCTTGCTCATCAAGCAGCTCATCGCCATCAGCTTGCATTGCTGCAATAAGGCCTTCGATAACACGATCTGCTTCTACACGTTGCTCAGCTAGAGCACGCGCTTGCATGTCTTCTTTAGCAAACGTCATCGAATCTTTCAGCATGCTCGCCACTTCATTATCGCTTAAGCCGTAAGACGGTTTAACCTGAATTTCAGCTTGAACACCTGTGCTCTTCTCCATAGCAGTAACCGATAGCAGGCCATCAGCGTCTACTTGGTAAGTGACACGAATATGCGCCGCACCAGCCGCCATTGGTGGAATACCTTTTAGAGCAAAACGAGCCAATGAACGACAGTCATCAACCATCTCACGTTCGCCTTGCACGGTGTGCACTGTCATTGCAGTTTGACCGTCTTTGAATGTAGTAAATTCTTGTGCGCGAGCTACAGGTATCGTGGTATTGCGTGGAATGATCTTTTCGACCAAGCCACCCATAGTTTCGATACCTAGGGAAAGAGGAATAACATCAAGCAGCAGCATTTCAGAGTCAGGCTTGTTACCGACTAAGATATCCGCTTGGATAGAAGCACCAATCGCAACCACTTCATCTGGGTTAATGCTGGTTAATGGCGTACGACCAAAAAAGTCACCCACCATTTCACGGACAAGCAATGTACGAGTTGAACCGCCGACCATCACGACTTCTAGAACATCATCCGCGTCAACTTCAGCATCTTTCAATGCACGACGGCACGAAAGCAGTGTTTTCTTAACCAGTGGCTTGATGATCTCTTCAAACTCTTCACGAGTTAATGAACCAGCCCAACCCAACACTTCAACATTAACGCTTTCAGCGTCAGATAAGCCTATCTTCGCTTCTGTTGCTGCATCTAGAAGAATACGATTCTGTTCTGCGGTTAGCTCTGATAAGCCCATTTGCTCTTGGAAGTGCTCTGCGATCAAGTGGTCAAAGTCGTCTCCGCCTAATGCAGAGTCGCCACCCGTTGCTAATACTTCAAAAACACCTTTAGACAGGCGTAAGATAGAGATATCAAACGTGCCACCGCCAAGGTCATAAACCGCAATCACCCCTTCTTTACCTGAATCCAGACCGTAAGCAATCGCTGCCGCAGTAGGTTCATTAAGAAGACGTAACACGTGAAGACCAGCAAGTTGAGCCGCGTCTTTCGTACCAGCACGCTGTGCATCATCAAAATACGCAGGAACCGTAATTACGGCGCCAGATAACTCACCGCCTAGCGTAGACTCAGCACGTTGGCCAAGCGCTCGTAGAATATCAGCAGAAACCTGGATTGGGTTCTTGTTGCCTTGTTCTGTACGGATCACAGGTAAACCATTATCACTTTCTTCAAACTGATATGGCAGAGACGGGTATCGCTGTTGAATATCTGACAGTGAACGACCGATTAATCGCTTAACTGAGATAATGGTATTTTTAGGGTCAGTCTGCGCGTTAGCACGAGCTTCATCGCCAGTGGTGTACGACTCTGACGTATAGTGAACAACTGAAGGTAAAATGCTTCGACCTTGTTGATCAACGAGTGTACTTGCCTCGCCACTGCGTACTGCAGCAACCAACGAGTTTGTTGTACCTAAATCAATACCCACAGCAAGCTTGTGCTGGTGAGGAGCGGCGCTTTGCCCTGGTTCTGCAATCTGAAGTAGTGCCATGGATGTGTCCTTGTTATACAAACTAGCCGATCAAACGATCTTCAACTAATTCGATTTCATTCTTTAATTTTGCAATAAACTTAAGCTTTCTTACTCGGTCTGCAGCTTCTAGCCAAGCTTCGCTTTCGAGTTCTTGTTGGATAGCGCTTAATTGTTGTTTATACATTTTGCTAACCTTGCCTTCAAATGCAAATAGCGCATCTTCGGGATCAGAACTGTCTGCGATATCTTCCAGCTCTTCACGCAGTTCCATTTGCTCCATCAGGAACATCGGATCTTGCATGGTTTGTTGTTCGCCACGAATGTCTTCACCGTGTTGAACTAGCAGGTATTCTGCTCGGCTGATTGGATTCTTCAATACCTGGTACGCATCGTTGATTTGTGCCGCTTTTTGCACGGCTAATAAGCGGTCACGCTCAGAAGCTATCGCAAATTTATCAGGATGGAATTGGCGTTGCAGATCTCTAAACTGAGAAGAAAGAAGGCTACCATCCAGTTGAAACTGAAGTGGTAGCCCAAATAATTCGAAATGATTCATGTAAAGGTGGTCCTAAGTTTAGGCTCTTTGTTCAGAGCCTAATTTTATTCTTCGCTTACAACGCTTAACGATTCAAGCGTTTAAACATTGAAGCTCTCACCACAACCACATTCGCCTTTCGCGTTCGGGTTGTTGAATTCAAAACCTTCGTTTAGGCCTTCTTTTACATAATCAAGCTCAGTACCATCAAGGTATACTAGGCTCTTTGGATCAATGATGACCTTAACACCTGAATGCTCAAACACTTCGTCTTCTTCGTTAAGCTCGTCAACGAATTCCAGTACATACGCCATACCCGAACAGCCAGTAGTTTTTACTGCTAAGCGTAACCCGAGACCTTTACCACGGTTATCTAGGAAAGCTTGAACTCGGCTTGCTGCCGTATCTGTCATGGTGATGGCCATACTACAACCTTGTGTTTTATATAAATTGAGAACTCAGGGGGAGCACAAAGGATGCTCCCAAATATTACTTTTTTGTCGACGTAATTACGTTATTGAAGCGATTAGTGCTTCTTTTTGTAATCCGCAACAGCTGCTTTGATTGCATCTTCAGCAAGAATTGAACAGTGAACTTTCACTGGTGGCAACTCAAGCTCTTCTGCGATTTCAGAGTTTTTAATAGCAGCTGCTTCATCAATACTTTTACCTTTAACCCACTCAGTTACTAGTGAGCTAGAAGCGATTGCGCTACCGCAACCGTAAGTCTTGAATTTTGCGTCTTCAATAATACCTTCTGCAGATACTTTGATTTGCAGTTTCATTACGTCACCACAAGCCGGTGCGCCAACCATGCCGCTACCTACACTTGGGTCTTCTTTATCAAACGAACCTACATTACGTGGGTTTTCGTAGTGATCAATTACTTTTTCGCTATATGCCATGATAGTTACCTCGAATCCTCTATTTCCGTGAGATTAGTGATGAGCCCACTCAACAGTGTTCAAATCAATCCCTTCTTTATACATATCCCATAGAGGAGACATGTCGCGTAATTTGTTTACCGCTACACGGATTTGTGCAATCGCGTAGTCGATTTCTTCTTCCGTTGTGAAACGGCCGAATGAGAAACGTACTGAGCTGTGTGCCAGTTCATCGTTTAGACCAAGAGCACGTAGAACGTATGAAGGCTCTAGGCTTGCTGATGTACATGCAGAACCTGATGATACCGCTAGGTCTTTTAGAGACATAAGCAGAGACTCACCTTCAACGAAAGCGAAGCTCACGTTTAGGTTGTGTGGTACACGTTGGTCTAAGTCGCCGTTTACGGTTACAGCTTCTAGATCTTGAACACCTTTCAATAGGCGCTCACGAAGTGCTAGTGCGTGATCGTAATCTTTCTGCATGTCTTGCTTAGCGATAGCAAACGCTTCGCCCATACCCACGATTTGGTGAGTAGCAAGCGTACCAGAACGGAAACCACGTTCATGACCGCCACCGTGCATTTGCGCTTCAAGGCGAATACGTGGCTTACGACGAACGTACAAAGCGCCGATGCCTTTAGGGCCGTATGCTTTGTGTGCAGACATAGAGATAAGATCAACTTTCATCTCTTTTACGTCTAGTGGGATTTTACCCGCAGACTGCGCCGCATCAACGTGGAAGATAATCTTGCGTGCACGACATAATTCGCCGATTGCACCGATATCTTGGATTACACCAATCTCGTTGTTTACGTGCATGATAGAAACTAGAACAGTATCTTCACGCATTGCAGCTTGTAGCTTGTCTAGATCAATGATGCCGTTTGCTTCTGGCTCAAGGTATGTCACCTCAAAACCTTCACGCTCTAATTGGCGGCATGGATCAAGAACCGCTTTGTGTTCTGTTTTGCACGTGATTACGTGCTTACCTTTCTTCTCGTAAAAGTGCGCAGCACCTTTGATAGCAAGGTTATCTGACTCTGTAGCACCTGACGTGAAAACAATCTCACGTGGGTCTGCATTTAGTAGATCGGCAATTTGCTCACGAGCATTATCTACTGATTCTTCTGCCTGCCAGCCGTAACGGTGTGAACGAGATGCAGGGTTACCGAAGTTACCGTCCATCGTCATGCACTGAACCATTTTTTCAGCAACACGTGGATCGACTGGGCATGTAGCTGAATAGTCAAAGTAAATAGGCAGTTTCATTTTCTACTCCAATGTAAAAACTGACCGCTAAGAGCGGGCATTAACACCGTGAGGTGCTGCACTAATCGTTGTAGTGCTCGTATTTTTATGTGCAAAACCATTATTAACCGCAAGATCGATATCTTGACGATCAGAAATCTCTAAAACTTCGTTATCTTTCATTAGCTCACCGAGCGTAATGTCGTTTAAGAAGCTGCTGATTCGGGAGCTTAAATCACGCCATAAAGTGTGAGTTAAACAACGAGTACCACCTTGGCAATCTGCTCGACCGTGACACTTAGTTGCATCGACTGATTCGTCAACTGCAGCAATTACAGTTCCGACAGCGATGTCGCTCGCTTCAGCACCTAAACGGTAACCACCGCCAGGACCACGAACACTAGCAACCAAGCCAGCTTTACGTAACTTAGAAAAAAGTTGTTCTAAGTAAGATAACGAGATGCCTTGTCGCTCTGAAATATCAGCCAGAGGAACTGGGCTTTTTTGCGAATGCAGTGCTACATCTAGCATAGCTGTTACCGCATATCTTCCTTTAGATGTAAGTTTCATATCACACCGTATCCACATTGTTTATGTGGTTGGAATTTTCCCATACCCGACTAAATTGGTCAAGTATTTAGTTGACTATTTTAGTCAGGTATTCACCCTTAGGGTTTGTATGGGCTTTATTTGTCGTTTTTGCTCTTCTCAATTGAAGTCAAAATGCCGCGTAGAGTGTTGATCTCTTGCAGCTCTGGACGAGCTCGACTGAACAAACGACGTAGCTTATTCATCACCTGACCCGGCTTATCCTTAGAGATAAATTGGGTATCAATGATCACTTTTTCAAGGTGCTCATAGAACATTTCTAGTTCTTCGTGACGAGGGTACTCATCTTGTTGCTGCGGCTGGTACTGACTCGCCACCATATCAAGGTGTGCTACACGCACTTCATAGCTAAGAGTCTGTACTGCCATTGCTAGGTTTAGTGAGCTGTATTCTGGGTTTGCAGGAATACATACATGGAAATGACACTTCTGAAGTTCATCATTGGTTAAGCCAGTACGCTCACGGCCGAACACTAACGCTACAGGGTGCTTTTGACCTTCAACTGCAAATTTTTGTCCACATTCACGCGGCTCAAGCATTGGCCATTCAAGCGTACGAGAGCGTGCACTAGAACCAACCACCAAACCACAGTCTTTTACTGCTTCATCCAGTGTAGAAACGATGGTCGCGTTTTCCGCGATGTCACCTGCACCCGCAGCCAGTGCTAAGGTCTGCTCGTCAACTTCACATTGAGGGTCTACAAGAACTAACTGACTCAAACCCATCACTTTCATTGCGCGAGCTGCTGATCCGATATTTCCCGAATGAGACGTACCAACCAGAACGACTTTTACATTGTCTAACATGCTATATGACACCACTTTAAAAATAATCGCGAGATATTAACACATAGCTAAGTAAAATGGTCAGACCCTTCTCGGAATGTGAAATCAAGAGTTCAAAAAATAACCACTTCCCTTTTGGGGAAACTTTGGTATACTCGCCGCCGCTTTAAATTGTTCTTTAACATCTTGTGGGAAAAACCATATGCATCCAATGCTAAACATTGCGATACGCGCTGCGCGTAAAGCTGGCAACCATATTGCTAAATCTCTAGAAACAACTGATAAGATCGAATCGTCTCTAAAAGGTAACAACGATTACGTTACTAACATTGCTCAAGAAGCTGAGTACATGATCATTGAGACAATCAAATCATCTTACCCAGAGCACAGCATTATTTCTGAAGAGTCAGGCCTAACTGAAGGTAAAGATTCTGACGTACAATGGATCGTTGACCCACTAGATGGCACCAACAACTTTGTAAAAGGTTTCCCTCACTTCTCTGTATCTATCGCTGTTCGCATGAACGGTCGTACAGAAGTTGCTTGTGTTTATGACCCAATGCTAAACGAGCTATTCACAGCTCAACGTGGCGCTGGCGCTCAACTTAACAACGCTCGTATGCGTGTTACTCAACTAAAAGACCTTCAAGGTACTGTTCTAGCGACTGGTTTCCCATTCAAGCAAAAACAACACTCTGAATCTTTCATGAAGATCATCTCTGGTCTATTCGTTGATTGTGCTGATTTCCGTCGTACTGGTTCTCCAGCTCTTGACCTATGTTACCTAGCAGCTGGCCGTGTTGACGGTTACCTAGAACTAGGCCTTAAGCCATGGGATCTAGCAGCTGGCGATCTAATCGCTCGTGAAGCTGGTGCTATCATGACTGACTTTGCTGGCGGCACTGATTACATGACGTCTGGTAATGTTGTAGCTTCAAGCGCGCGTGGTGTTAAGTCTATTCTTAAGCACGTTCGTGAGAACTCTAACGAAGGTATGCTGAAGTAATTCAGACCTTGCGTTAATGCTCTTTAGTTAAGAGCAGAAGATTTTCAAAGCCTCGCTATGCGGGGCTTTTTTGTATCCGCGAT
Source organism: Vibrio tasmaniensis 1F-187 (assembly GCF_000272405.2). Classification (GTDB taxonomy): domain Bacteria; phylum Pseudomonadota; class Gammaproteobacteria; order Enterobacterales; family Vibrionaceae; genus Vibrio; species Vibrio tasmaniensis_A. The sequence continues at coordinate 29,442 of NZ_AJZM02000191.1, read as the reverse complement.
ACGAGATGCGACCAAAATGTCGGTTAGTTACAGTGAGCATAAATCACTGCTCTGTAAGCTGTATTTAGATCGCCACTAGATAGTGACTTAGCTACTTTGGCACTTGGTATTGGTGTTGGTATTGGTACTGGTATTGGTAAATACGGCAATGTTCAGTCGGATACAAAAGCTAACCCACAATATACAGACATAAAAAAACCGCTAGTTGCCCAGCGGTTTTTTTTGGTTTAGCGAAAGTTGTTAAGCCGCGGCCTAAGGCATTTCGTCAAACTCTTCACCTTCTTTGTCCACTTGTGGTGGCATTAGGTGTTCACGCGTAATACCCAACTTCATAGCTAGTGCAGATGCAACGTAGATAGAAGAGTAAGTACCAACGGTAATACCCAGTAGAAGTGCAGTCGCAAAGCCGTGAATCATAGCGCCGCCCTGAACGAACAGTGCGATAACTACGAATAACGTTGTACCAGAAGTGATCAATGTACGGCTCAATGTTTGTGTGATTGAGCTGTTCAGCACTTCAGGTGCCTCGCCTTTACGCATCTTACGGAAGTTCTCACGAATACGGTCAAATACCACTATGGTATCGTTGAGGGAGTAACCGACTACCGTTAGCAAGGCTGCTACGATGGTAAGGTCGACCTCAATTTGCATTAGAGAGAACACACCTAGTGTGATGATAACGTCGTGCGCTAGGGCTAATACAGCACCTGCAGCTAATCGCCATTCAAATCGTACGGATACGTAGATCAAGATACAGATCAGAGAAACTAAGATCGCAAGACCACCAGCTTCTGTTAGTTCATCACCCACGTTTGGACCAACGAACTCGATACGACGCATCTCAACTTGCTCACCAGTACCATCTTTAATTGCAGACAGGATTTGGTTACCAAGCGTTTCGCCCGCAACACCATCACGTGGACGTAGACGAACCATTACCTCACGCGCAGAACCAAAGTTCTGAACCGTAGCATCACCAAAGCCTTCAGCTTCTAGTGCGCTTCGAATGTCAGGTAGGTTTGCTGGCTCCTCAAAGCCCACTTCAATCAGAGTACCGCCGGTAAAATCTAGACCCCAATTCAACGATTTCGTTGTTAGGGTGAAGATAGCAGTACCAATCATCAAGATTGAGAATAAAAAGGCAACCTTTGACCAACGCATGAAGTCGATCATTTTGTCTGCTTTTAGAATCTGAAACATATTAATTCCTAGCCTTAGATCGACAGTTTCTTAACGCGTTTGCCGCCATACATCAGGTTCACGATACAACGTGTTCCGATAATAGCTGTAAACATTGAAGTCAAGATACCTATTGATAACGTTACCGCGAAGCCTTTAATCGCACCTGTCCCGACAGCAAATAGAATGATTGCTGTTAGTAGTGTGGTGATGTTGGCATCGGCGATTGTACTAAATGCGTTTGCATAACCTTGGTGAATCGCTTGTTGTGGACTGCGTCCATCTCGAAGTTCTTCACGTATACGCTCAAAGATAAGAACGTTGGCATCGACTGCCATACCGACCGTCAATACGATACCGGCAATGCCTGGTAGCGTCATTGTCGCGCCAGGAATCATCGACATCACACCAATAATCAACACTAAGTTAGCCATCAGAGCGACGTTCGCAATCAAACCGAAAGTACGGTAGTAAAGCAGTGTAAATAGCATTACTGCAGCCATACCCCAAACCATCGCCATGATACCCATATCGATGTTTTGTTGACCCATAGATGGACCAATCGTACGCTCTTCTACAATCGAGATAGGCGCAATCAATGCACCTGCACGTAGTAGAAGTGCCAAGTTATGAGCTTCAGCCGTTGAGTCGATACCTGTAATACGGAAGTTACGGCCAAGCGCAGATTGAATCGTCGCTTGGTTAATCACTTCTTCGTGCTTACTTAGGATCACTCGGCCTTCAGGTGTTTTACGACCGCTGTCTTTATACTCTGCAAATACGGTTGCCATTAGCTTACCGATATTTTGACGAGAGAATGTAGACATCTTGCTACCACCTTCGCTGTCTAGCGAGATGTTAACTTGTGGGCGACCATATTCATCAACACTTGAGCTTGCATCTGTAATGCTAGAACCGCCTAAGATAACGCGTTTCTTAAGTACTACAGGACGACCATCGCGGTCTTGCTTAATTTCACTACCAGCAGGAGCACGGCCAGAAGCTGCAGCGGCCAAATCGGCACTGCTGTCCACTTCACGGAATTCAAGAGTCGCGGTTGCGCCTAAAATTTCTTTAGCACGAGCCGTGTCTTGAACACCTGGCAATTCCACTACGATACGGCTAGCACCTTGACGTTGAACCAAAGGCTCAGCAACACCGAGTTCGTTAACACGGTTACGTAGAATAGTAATGTTTTGCTCTACCGCATAATTGCGGATTTCTTGAAGACGAGTTTCAGTGAAGTTAGCAATCAAAGAGAAACGACCGTTAGATTCTGAATCTACGAACGTCATATCTTGGTGCTTAGATTGCAGTAGCGATTTCGCTTCAGCAAGCTGCTCTTCGTTACGCAGAATCACTTCAACCGCATCTTTACCCGATGGGCGAATAGCACGGTAGCGGATTTTCTCTTCACGAAGCTCACTGCGGAACGCTTCTTCTTGTTGGCCAACCAGTTTTTGCATCGCAGCGTCCATATCCACTTCCATTAAGAAGTGAACACCACCACGTAGATCAAGACCCAGTTTCATTGGTGCAGCACCAATAGATTCAAGCCAATCAGGAGTTGAAGCCGCTAGGTTTAAAGCTACGATAACGTCATCACCTAGTGCTTCTGTGATGATATCACGGGCACTGATTTGCGTATCTGTATCGTTAAATCGAACAAGAATGGAACCGTTTTCGAGAGCAACGGATTTAGTAGAAAGGTTTTCTGCTTCAAGAGCATTGGTGACAGCATCCAGCGTAGACAGATCTACAGAGGCGCCACGCGCCCCTGTAACTTGAACTGCCGGATCTTCACCGTATATATTTGGAAGTGCGTACAACGCAGCGATAGCGATGGCAAACATCACCATCAAATACTTCCATAACGGATAACGGTTTAGCACAGCGAGGATCCTCTAGCTGTTTATAGTGATTTCAGAGTACCTTTTGGTAGCACTGCTGTAACGAAGTCTTTCTTGATAACGACTTCGTTGTTTGCGTTCAGTTCGATAGCAACGTAGTCGCTGTCTTCAGCAATCTTAGTGATCTTGCCGATTAGGCCGCCGCTTGTAAGAACTTCATCGCCTTTGCCCATAGAAGACATAAGGCTCTTGTGCTCTTTAACACGCTTAGCTTGTGGACGGTAGATCATGAAGTAGAAGATCACAGCGAACATACCTAGCATGATAAGCATTTCGAAACCGCCGCCTGCTGGTGCACCTTCTGCTGCTGCGTGAGCTTGAGAAATAAACATTTAAAACATCCTCTATTATATTTTCGTAATTGTTTGTCTAATTGGGTCGTATCCCTTTATTTTCAAGCCCCATCACTCGGAAGAGAGATAGGGCTCGCAAAAAAGAAATACTAAGATTCTTTACCTAGTGGTGGCACTTCACGCCCCATTCTTGCGTAGAACTCTGCAACGAACTCTTCAAAGCGATCTTCATCGATAGACTGACGAATGTCTGACATTACTCGTTGGTAGAAACGCAGGTTGTGAATCGTGTTCAGTCGAGCACCTAGGATTTCGTTACAACGATCCAAATGGTGTAAGTACGACTTGCTGTAGTTCTTACAAGTGTAACAGTCACAATCTGAATCTAGTGGTGTTGTATCGGTTTTATGCTTCGCATTACGGATCTTGATCACACCTTCCGTTACAAACAGGTGACCATTACGTGCATTTCGCGTTGGCATAACACAGTCAAACATGTCGATACCGCGACGAACACCTTCAACCAAGTCTTCAGGTTTGCCTACACCCATTAGGTAACGAGGCTTATCTTCAGGCAGTTGAGGACATGTGTGCTCAAGAATGCGGTGCATATCTTCTTTTGGTTCACCTACTGCTAGACCACCTACTGCGTAACCGTCAAAGCCAATTTCTGTTAGGCCTTTAACGGATACATCACGAAGGTCTTCGTATACGCCACCTTGTACAATACCGAACAGTGAGTTCGGGTTTTCTTGCTTATCAAAATGATCACGTGAACGCTGAGCCCAACGAAGAGACATCTCCATTGAGTCTTTAGCTTCTTTGTGCGTTGCAGGATAAGGCGTACATTCGTCAAAGATCATTACAATGTCTGAACCTAGATCCTTTTGGATTTCCATCGACTTCTCAGCGTCCATGAAAATCTTGTCACCGTTTACAGGGTTACGGAAATGAACACCCTCTTCAGTGATTTTACGCGTTGCACCTAGGCTGAATACTTGGAAGCCACCTGAATCAGTCAAGATAGGACCTTTCCAGTTCATGAAATCGTGCAAATCACCGTGCAGTTTCATGATTTCTTGACCAGGACGTAGCCATAGGTGGAATGTATTACCTAATAGGATTTCAGCACCTGTGTCTTTTACTTCTTCAGGTGTCATGCCTTTAACCGTACCGTAAGTACCTACAGGCATGAATGCTGGGGTTTCAACGGTACCGCGTTCAAACTGAAGTTGACCACGACGTGCGCCGCTATTAGTTTTTTTAAGTTCGTATTTTAATTTCACGAAGCCTCCAATATGCCAGAGAAACAATCTGACTGTTAATTCAGAACCTTAGGCCAAAAAAAAGTTCAGTCTAGTGGGTTCTATGAGGAGCGGTCGCGTATTCCTTGCGAGAGATTAGACAGACACCCTGCCCGACTCCTAGCTTACTGCTAGCACCCGTAAATTCTGCTTATATCGTTTATAACCAGCTAAAATTAGCTCGTTTTCTTATTGATGAACATCGCATCACCGTAGCTGAAGAAACGGTATTCGCTCTTCACTGCGTGATCGTATGCACCCATCACATTGTCGTAGCCAGCAAATGCACTCACCAACATAATCAGCGTTGATTCTGGTAAGTGGAAGTTGGTAATCAAGCAATCCACCAGCTGATATTCATAACCTGGGAAGATGAAGATTTCTGTGTCACCAAAGAAAGGAACTAACTCAGTGCCATTTTTCACTGCATCTTGAGCCGCACTTTCTAGTGAACGCACAGAGGTTGTACCAACGGCAATGATGCGTCCGCCGCGAGCTTTTGCAGCTGCAACGGTATCTACCACTTCTTGCGGTACTTCAACGTACTCAGCATGCATGTGGTGGTCATTGATATTATCGACTTTTACTGGCTGGAACGTACCAGCACCAACGTGAAGCGTCACGTAAGCAAACTCAACACCTTTTTCTTTCATGTCAGCCATTAGCTTGTCATCAAAGTGAAGGCCTGCTGTTGGCGCAGCAACCGCACCCGGCTTTTCATTATAGACAGTTTGGTAGCGCTCTTTATCGGCGTCTTCATCTGGACGATCGATGTAAGGAGGCAGTGGCATGTGACCAACACTGTTAAGAATCTCTAAAACGCTTTGATCGGATGTGAAATGGATTTCAAATAGCGCATCATGACGTGCCACCATTTCAGCTTCATACTCATCGTTCTCACCAAGGAACAATTTGGTACCCGGTTTAGGTGATTTAGAACAACGAACATGCGCAAGAATGCTTTTCTCATCAAGCATACGTTCAACCAACACTTCAAGCTTACCGCCTGATGCCTTGCGACCGAATACACGAGCAGGAATCACGCGAGTGTTATTAAAAACAACAAGATCGCCTGGCTCAACCAAGTCTAAAACGTCCTTAAACGAACCATCAGCTAGGTTGCCATTGTTGCCATCTAATTTAAGTAGGCGGCTTGCTGTGCGCTCCTCTTGAGGGTAGCGAGCAATGAGTTCATCTGGTAGGTCAAAGTGAAAATCTGAAACTTGCATGTGTCGAGTCTTGTCTTAGTTGATAATATTTATGCCGTTGACGAATAATAAGTCGAAGTTGCCGAACAATCGTTTCGGTAAGTAAATCGTTACCAGAAACACATCGTAAACATGACTAAAAATTTCGCAGTGGGCTAGTATAGGCACACGAGCCGCAATAGCAAGGTTTACAGCATTGGATTATTGTAAAGAGTCGTAAAATAATACGACCATTCCCCCTCATAAAAAAACAAAATTAGTTGCATGAAACTCACCCAAAAATGCGTTAGATCTCAGTTATTTTTTGGATAAATAACTATAGTAATAGCAACAAATAAAAAAGAAGGAGGTCCGTATGATCAAGGTTGAAGATATGATGACTCGCAACCCTCATACCCTATTGCGCTCACACTCACTGGCCGATGCAAAGCACATGATGGAAGCGCTTGATATCCGCCATATTCCGGTTGTTGATGCCGACAGACAACTACTTGGCGTCGTCACACAGCGAGACGTTCTTGCCGCTCAAGAATCCAGCCTACAAAACATCCCACAAGCTCAATCCTATACTCTTGCAACACCACTCAATGACATCATGCACAAGAGTGTTATGTCTGTAGAGCCGCGCGCAGGACTAAAAGAGTCTGCTGTTTATATGCAGAAACACAAAGTGGGCTGTTTACCTGTCGTAGAGAACCACGAACTCGTGGGCATCATTACAGACAGCGATTTCGTTACGATAGCCATTAACCTGCTAGAGCTACAAGAAGAAGCGGAACCGGAAGAGGTAAATTAACCACTATTCACCAATAGACACGCTAAGGAAAGAGAGCGAATCCTTAGCGTTGCTGTACGTTATTACGAAGAATTTCAGGGCTACGTGAAATAGACGGAACTTTAGGTGTATGTCGGATAACGACTGTCGGTTCTAGCAACATAGCTTTTGGAAAAGACTCTCCGATTTGAATCAACTCCATCATCATATCAAAACCTAACAGCGCAATTTGATGTATAGGTTGCTTAACACTTGAAAAGCCCAATGACTGGGCAATAAATGTGTCATCAAACCCTACAATATCAACCCTTTCAAGCAGTTGACTGTCTACTGATTTTAACCCATTAAATAGATGACTAGCCGATATATCATCGGAACAAAATACAGCTTCCAGTGGCGAAGAATTATCGACGATCAAGTGTTGGATATATTCTGTCAACGACTCCGTAGTATAGGGAGCTAACACATGTTTTTTATCCAACAGGATATCGCGAGACTTTAGTTCTGTTTGAAAACCAATAAAACGATCCGATTGAATATCACTGGCTCCAATAAAGCCAATACGACGATACCCTCGCTTAGCAAAATAACAGGCAACTTGCTCACCCCCGTGCTGGTGATGAGTTCCTATACTCGCAACAGTAGGGTCTGTCGCTGTCAACAATACGACAGGAAACGGTAGCTCACCTAATGGCTCTAGATGTTCTTTTTTCAACGAGCGAGGGATTAGAAAAACACCATCAACCTTATGGTTGATGCACTCCGAAAGAAACGTCTTCTCTAACTGTAAGTTATTCCGGCTATTAAACAACAGTATGCTTCGGCCATGCTTGTAGGCCTCTTCCTCAAGAACATCCACTAGCTGAGTAAAGAAAGGATTCGACATATTTCGCACAATGACAGCAAACAGCTTAGTTGGCTTTTTACGCTTCGCAGGCGGTTTCTGATAGTTCAGAGCTTCCATCGCACTAATCACAGACAGCTTTGCTTGCTCTGAGACACGCTCACTACCATTTAGCACCCTTGATACTGTCGCGATTGATACACCCGCACGTTTAGCAACATCCCTAATAGTCATGTTCACTCATTCTCTTTAACAATCTACCAACCCAATACACTAACCAAAAACATGTAACAAGACTTGGTGTTACATCACAAACAACTACAGATTTAGCCAATATTCACTCAGAACGACTGGAGAATTCGTCCTCACTATTTTATCAAATCGTCACCCTACCTATGATTTAAACCAAGCAACATGATTAGGTAAGCCATCGTGCAAGAACAAAAATACAAAACAATCAATTTAGCAACGGCTAGTGAAATAACTAAGTTTACTGAAATAGAAAGATCATCAGAAATGAGACCTTTATTTCATATTACGCCTCCCCATGGTTTATTAAATGATCCAAATGGTTTTTGTTTTTTCAATAATCAATACCATTTATTTTACCAATGGTTTCCATTCGATACCTACCATGGAATGAAGCATTGGATGCATTTAACTTCTAATGACCTATTAAATTGGGAGAGGCATGGTTCTAAAATAACACCAAAAGAAAGCTATGAATCTCACGGAGCATATTCCGGCAGTGCTTTTGTAGAAAATAATAACGCTTATTTATTTTATACAGGAAACATTAAAAAAGGATCATCTCGAGATGCAAACCAATGTTTAGCATTACTCGATAACACTAATGCCGTCACCAAGTATAGTCCGAATCCAGTGATTAAGTCGGTTCCCAAGGGGTATACCGGGCATGTACGAGATCCCAAAATCCTTAAACACAATGAACACTATTACATGTTGCTCGGTGCACAGCGAGAAGCCGATCTATCAGGGGCAATCATCATATATCAATCGGATGACTTGCTCAGTTGGGAATTCAAAGGAGAATTAGATCTTCAGTTCTCAGGGGAATTCTTAACCGGTTACATGTTCGAATGTCCTGATCTATTAAACGTTGACGGCCATGACGTTTTAATTTTTTCACCGCAAGGTAGCAAGGCAAACGGAAGTCGATTCCATAACCGATTCAACGTTATCTATTGTTTAGGCAGCATCAACTTCGAAAAACTGACCTTTGAAGTTGAACACTGGGATGAATTGGACCGTGGGTTTGATTTTTATGCCCCACAAACTATGGCGAACACCCCAGATGAGCAAACTCTTATTGCATGGGCAGGGACCGATGAAGAACTACCAAGTCGCCAATTTGGCTGGGTTAACTGTTTAACATTGCCGAGAACACTATCAATTCTTAATCGTCGCTTATACCAACAACCGAAGATTTTGCAATCTGACTCTTTTAATAAGCGTCCATTAGAAATAAATAAAACCAATATACCCATTAAGTTAGAGCAACTTTCATTTTCACTCGATGTAAATGAGTTCAATGGAAATATAAAAATATCCATCGAAACTAAAAATAAGAAATTGTTATTCTCTATTAAAGACAGAGATATTCACTTAGATCGAAGCCAATATAACCACCATCCAGAAGATTGGAAATTTGGAAGCGTCAGACATCACAGAACAAATTATGACATAACGGATGTCAAATTTATATGTGACCAAAGCATCATTGAGATATACCTCAACAATGGACGAGATGTATTTACTTGTTTGTTTTTCCCTGAAAATGAAGAACACAGATTAAATATATTACAAAAAGAAGATACCGGTATGGATATCAAACTTAACTACCTTACAATATAATAAAATGGTGAACAAAATGAATTATGACGCTACCGTAAACGAGATACTCGAGAGTATCGGGGGCATAGAGAACATCCGCAACGCAGAACACTGCGCCACACGCTTGCGCCTCATCCTAAAAGACAACGAAAAAGTTGATTCTGAAAAAGCAAAAGAAATTAAACAGATCAGCGGCTACTTTTATCAATCAGGTCAACACCAATTTATTATTGGCACTGGTACAGTCTCTCACGTTTATGACTCATTAAAGCACGCATTAGGCGGAGAGCTTGATAACTCAGATTTTAAACAAGATGCCTTCGCAGATATGACCATAAGTCAAAAAGTGGTTCGCACTCTCGCCGATATTTTGATCCCACTGATCCCAGCACTAGTGACCACCGGCTTACTGATGGGTTTACGTGGCATGATGCTGCATTCTGGCATGAGTTTCTCACCCGAAACGCTTGCCCTATTTAGCATGCTAACCGACACTGCCTTTGCCTTCTTACCCGTTTTAATCGCTTATTCTGCGGCAAAGAAATTCGGTGGCAATGCTATTATTGCCATCGTTGTTGGTTTGATGATGGTCGCCCCACAATTACCTAATGCTTGGGTGGTAGCCTCTGGCGGTGCCGAGCCGATGATAGTCAACTTATTGGGAATCAACTTCCCATTAGTGGGCTCCCAAGGCACTGTACTTCCAGCAATATTCGCAGGTTGGTTTGTCTCTTACTTGGAGCGTAATCTACGCCGCTTCATTCCAGCAAGTATGGACCTAGTCTTCACTCCATTTTTAACCATTACGATTGCCGTATTTGTCATCTTGTTTGGCTTTGGTCCGATTCTACAAAGCATTGAACACGGCTGTACTTCTCTAGTACGTATGGCGCTCGACCTACCTCTTGGTATTGGTTACATCCTTTATGGTGCCGTTCAGCAAATGATCGTGATCACCGGTCTACACCATGCTCTTGGTGTCATTGAGATTGGCTTATTAAATGAAACTGGTGTTAACCCACTGCAACCTCTTGGTACTGCTTCAATGGCAGGTCAATTTGGCGCTGCGATAGCCGTCGCGACTCTACTCAAAGATAAACTGAAAAAAGGTAATGCCTACAGTGCTTCGATATCCACACTATTTGGTATTACAGAGCCACTTCTGTTTGGTGTGAACTTACAATATGGAAAAGTCTTTGTCTTTGGCATGGTAGGCGGTGCTGTAGGTGGGCTTGTTACTTACTTACTCAACATCAGTGCAACCGGTATGGGCATTACCTTTATTCCAGGTATTCTTCTTTATTCGCAATCACTTTCTGCGGTCATTGGTTACCTAACCGTTATTGCTAGTGCATTTGCCACAGCATTTATGCTGACTCGCATCTATAACCCGGTTAAAAACGCTTAATCAACTTTGGGTGATTTGCTTCCCCCTAGGCAAGTCACCCATTTCCCACCTACTTATGCTCAGGTGGGCTTCTATATGAGGAAATAATGATGAATAAGGTATGGTTAACTGGAGATGCTGTGGTGGATTTAATTCCTGAGAGCGACTCTACCTACTTAAAATGTCCAGGCGGCGCCCCCGCAAACGTTGCGGTTGGTATTGCTCGTTTATCAGGCCAAGCTAGTTTTTTTGGCCGAGTTGGTAATGATCCATTTGGTCGTTTTATGTCAGAGGTTCTCCAAGAGCAAGGGGTTGATACGTCCCAACTCAAATTCGATGAAAAACACAGAACATCAACCGTGCTGGTCGATCTTGACCAAGATGGCGAGCGAACTTTTACCTTCATGGTAAAACCCAGTGCAGATCAGTTCATGACAGAAGATGATATCCCCACCTTTAATCAAGGTGAGTGGCTACACTGCTGTTCAATCGCATTAGCAAATGAGCCAAGCAGAAGTACAACGCTGAAAGCACTTAAAGGAATCAAATCAAAAGGAGGATTTGTTAGCTTTGACCCCAACCTAAGAGAAGAGGTTTGGCGAATCCCTGAAGAGATTCGTCCTATCGTTATGCAAGCCATCGCCTTAGCAGATGTGGTTAAGTTTTCAGAAGAAGAACTACTTTTTCTTACAGAAAGCAACACATTAGAATCAGGAATAACAGCACTAGACCGATTGAAAATCCCAGTCACTTTGGTCACCTTAGGTGCTACGGGTTCGTTGATGATAGTAGATGGACAACGAGAGCACATTGCGAGTCAAAAAGTTCAAGCCATTGATACTACTGGTGCGGGAGATGCCTTTGTCGCAGGTCTACTCGCCTACCTCTCACAATACGAGGAATGGCATCAACCTGAAATCATTCGACAAGCAGTAATGTGGGGCAATGGCTGCGGGGCATTAGCAACAACCCAGAAAGGCGCAATGACCGCTTTACCAGAGAAAAGAAAGCTACTCACATCCCTAAATAAGCTTTAACCCAATAATATAAATAGCCTAATAATCAAGCTATTAGGCTATACCAAACCGAACTTTCCTACTCCATGACTTTGTAATACAAATTAAAGATGCGTTAATCATACGGAAGAGGCCTAAACAATAACTCTCAGCTGATGTGAAACCAGACGAGCAACAAGCAAAATCCAATAATATCAACAACCTATTTACCCATCATTCTTAGGCATCAAAATATAGTGGATACATACTATTTATTGATATATTTATCGTTAGAATCATGTAAGAATTTGTTAAGAATAAAAACAAGCTGCCTTACTAGGAATGATATTTATGAGTTTAAAGAAATTGCTGTCCTTAGGTTTTGGCGTGATTCTCGCGCTAATTTTGGTTATTTCAGTCGTTGCTTCATTACGCTTTTATCAATCGAGTGATGGGTTTAACACCTACCGCTCTCTTGCAATAACAAGTGTCTCAACAGGTCGAATCCAAGCCAATATACTGGAAGCTCGTTTATCTGCACTTAAATATATTAAAAACCCTATTCCGTCACATGCTTCTGAACTGAATAGACGTATCACCGCATCAAATCAATTGATAGATGAAATATTAGACTCTCATCTTGACGATCTACACAAAAATGAATTCCTAACGATAAAGAAGCAGCTTGATCAATATAGCCAAGGCTTTAACAAGGTTGTTCAACTTGTCAATACTCGAAACAACCTAGTTCAAGAGGCCTTAGACCCATCAGGGGTCAATATGCGTGAGGCAGTGACCAACCTAATGACCCAAGCTTCAGCTGAAGAAGATTTAGAAGTTGCTGTCAGTTCAGGACAGCTTCAGCAGCATGTATTGCTATCAAGATTGTACGCTTCTAAATTTCTGACGAGCAATAAAACAGAAGATGCTCAGCGTGCTGAAAAAGAGTTTGCCTCTGCCGCACTACTTGCAGAAACAATCGAATCTCAACTCATGTCGATGGAACAAATCAACTACTTAAACGATTTCACTAGTGCCTTCAAAATTTACCGCAACACATTTTCAAAGATCGTTGACACTATAAACACGCGAAATGGCATCATTTCAGGGACTCTTGATCTTGCTGGTGTTAATGCAGCAAAAACAATTGAAGAGATAAAGCTATCAACAAAGTCAGAGCAAGACTCTGTCGGACCTAATATGGTCGAGCGATTCTCTAACGCGCAATTTGTGCTTGGCGTTCTTTCAATTCTCGTTGTCGCTGCTTCTCTTAGCATTGCCGTTTCGATTTACCGCAGTGTATGGAAAGTCGTTGGAGGAGAGCCAAGTGACATCCAAACAATTGTTGCCGAAGTCGCCGCTGGTGATCTTTCAAAGCAGATTCCAATTACGGGTAAAGAGACCGGTATATACGCAAACATTTTAGAAATGCGCCAAGAACTACGTCGAATAATCGATGGTTTCCACCAGATTTCAGACAATGTTTCAGCAGCCTCCGTTGAGCTAACCGCGGTAATGAGCCAAACAGAAGGAAATGCTCAACAAGAACTGAGTCAAATGGAACAAATCGCGACAGCCATCAATGAACTTTCTAGTACTGCGAGTGAGGTTAGCCAGAATGCAGCTAGCGCAGAGAGCGCTGCAACTGGGGCAACGACAAATGTCAAAGATGGCAGTGTTTCCCTCGATGCATCAGATGATATATCTCGAAAAGTTGAAGACTCGATCGAAGAAACATCAAACATCGTTAATCAATTGCAAGAGTACTCGGTAGAGATCGGTAGTGTTATTGAAGTGATCAATTCAATTTCTGAGCAAACTAACTTACTTGCGTTAAATGCAGCCATTGAAGCCGCTCGAGCGGGAGAGCAAGGCCGAGGCTTTGCGGTGGTAGCAGATGAAGTTCGTTCTCTTGCCGCTAAAACACAACAATCAACGGTCGATATTCAAGAAATAATATCTCGCCTTCAGGCTCAAGCGAAAGATGCGAACCAATTTATGCAATCCAATCTTTCGTTAGCAGAAGAATCTAGACAGTATAGCGAACAGCTTCGTGCTGCATTCGCTTCTATCACTGACTCAGTACAACTAATATCTGATATGAACACACAAGTAGCCACAGCGTCTGAAGAACAATCTGGCGTAACACAAGATATTTCACAAAATGTTTCTCTGACCTTTGATATTGTTCATCAAAATGTTTCAGGAATTGAGCAGAGCAAACAGGCAAGTGAAGAACTCTCTTCATTAGCTGTTAAGCAAAAAGACTTGCTGAGTTTTTTCAAAATCTAACGTTATAGTAAAATAGATAAATAAGCTTCTAACGCCACTATTTGTTTGTTTTTCTTCTCAAATAAACAAACAAAAAGAGCAGCCAAATAGCTGCTCTTTTTCTTTTGAATTTTACTTTCTAGTTTTTTAAAGCAATTCTGAGACTACATCAGCTAACTGATGAAAGGTTTCAAGACGTGACGAGCTTGGTCGCCATACAAGGCCTATATCGCGATAAGCTTGTTGACCGGGAGGGTCAATCACCACTAAATTCTGATTTTGCAACAAACCATGATCGATCGCCATTTGTGGAATAAAGGTGGTTCCTAAACCATTTGCCACCATTTGTACCAACGTATGTAGGCTTGTGGCGGTGAACGGGTTTATCTTCTCTTTGTCGGTTAGCTTACAAGCTGATACCGCGTGCTCGGTTAAGCAGTGCTCGTTCTCCAACAAGAATACAGATTCGTCTGGCAGGTCATCATATTTAATCGGAACACGAATACCATCGGCTTGATTGCGGCTGATTACCATTCTGAAAGGGTCTTGCCCAACAACTTTGCTCTCCATGTTGTCGATATCGACAGGCAAAGCCAGAATCAGTACATCCAACTCACCATGACGCAACGCAGCCAATAGGTTAGTGGTCGTGTCTTCCCGTAACAACAAGTTCAACTGTGGAAAACGTTGGTTCGCTTCTTGTACCAAATCGCACAATAGGAATGGAGCAATAGTTGGAATACACCCTACTCGCAACTGCCCTTGCATCGCGTCTCCATTACATAGATTTCCGAGCTCAACCAAGTCTTGCCCTTTCGCCAATAACTCTCGACCATGCTTAACCACCAGCTCACCCGCTTGAGTGAAAACCAATGGGCTCTTTTTATCTTTCTTCTCATAGAGAGGACAACCAATGAGTTCTTCCAGGTTTTGAATGCCTTTACTTAGTGTCGATTGACTCACGAAGCAGCGATCCGCAGCGTCGCTAAAGTGGCGAGTTTCGTGAAGAGTAACAAGATAGTGAAGTTGCTTAAGACTTGGCCATTTATTCATGAAATTACTTTGTAATATGAGCAGGATAACTTAAGTGAAGGTCATTTGACCTAAGGAACGGACAAAGAATAAGCTTATCGCTTTTTTCGATTAACTTAATCTATTTAATTCGCTTTTTTCTATAGTACCGATTGTACTATAGTTTGTCCCGTAGAAACGGAGCCCAAACAAAGATGTGTTGGGCCAACTAATTTTTTAGGAGATTCCAAATGGTACTAGTAGGTCGTCAAGCCCCTGACTTTACTGCAGCAGCTGTTCTAGGTAACGGTGAGATCGTTGATAACTTCAACTTCGCAGAATTCACTAAAGGTAAGAAAGCGGTAGTTTTCTTCTACCCACTAGACTTCACTTTCGTTTGTCCTTCAGAGCTAATCGCTTTCGACAACCGTCTAGAAGATTTCCAAGCTAAAGGCGTTGAAGTAATCGGTGTTTCTATCGATTCTCAATTCTCTCACAACGCATGGCGTAACACTGCTATCGCTGACGGCGGTATCGGTCAAGTTAAATACCCTCTAATTGCTGACGTTAAGCACGAAATCTGCAAAGCATACGATGTTGAGCACCCAGAAGCAGGCGTTGCTTTCCGTGGTTCTTTCCTAATCGACGCAGACGGCCTTGTACGTCACCAAGTAGTTAACGATCTTCCACTAGGTCGTAACATCGACGAAATGCTACGCATGGTAGACGCACTAAACTTCCACGAGAAGAACGGTGAAGTATGTCCTGCACAATGGGAAGAAGGTAAATCAGGTATGGACGCATCTCCACAAGGTGTTGCTGCATTCCTATCTGAGCACGCTGACGACCTAAGCAAGTAATTACCTCTTAAGCCCGAACTCAACGCGGGTTAATGGTTGGAAGACTCTCTATAAAGAGAAATAAAGCATAAGCTAATAGCGCAAAGCGCACCGCCAATCAGTTAAGAAGTAAAGTCCTATTAAAAGCCCGAAGTTAACGCTTCGGGCTTTTTTCATCTCTCTCCGACGACAATTCTCTACCTAAACCGTCTCTGCAACATTTAATAGAGGCAGTTACAAGAACAAACTTTACCCCTATTTTCCTCTGCTACCACCTATTCATATCCGTATCTAGGTTGTTATGATTTCGTCCGTATCTTTTTGAACGGATAAATACGATGAACACCGAAATTGAAGTCTGTATCGATAACTTAGAATCTCTATATAACGCACTATCTGGTGGCGCGAATCGAATTGAGCTTTGCTCTTCATTAGCACTTGGCGGGTTAACTCCAAGCTTCGGAATGATGAAGCAAGCGGCAAAAATTTCGTCCGTACCAGTTTATGCCATGATACGACCGAGACAAGGTGACTTCATATTCGATTATGACGATATACTCTGTATGCTGGAAGATATTGAAGCTTGTGCGAGAGCAGGGTTGAATGGCGTCGTTCTGGGTGTACTAACACCTGATGGTGAGATTGATATGTCTGCAATGCAAATTCTCTCAAGCAAGGCTCACCAACTCAAACTAGCAATCACCTTCCACCGTGCAATCGACCAACTTCAGGATTATAAAGTAGCGTTAGAGCAGATTATTGAGCTCGGATGTGAAAGAATCCTGACGTCAGGGCTTGCTATTAATGCAGAGCAAGGCATCAATGTGCTCGCAGATATGGTCAAACAAGCCGATGGCAGAATCGATATAATGGCTGGTGCTGGCGTCAACGCAACGAATGCCAAAATGATTCAAAGCACCACCCAAGTACCTGCACTTCACCTTTCAGGTAAATCGACAAGACCCAGCCTAATGGAAAGCAATTCAAGCGCTCAAATGGGCAGTAATGATGTTGATGATTATCAGATACCAGTAACTGATACGAATAAGATATCCAATGTGAGAGCTGCCCTCACCGCTTAGGGTAGTCGTCACTAACACAAATCCAGAGAAACCACGCTGACGAATCTAGCGGACTGGCGTATATTAGAGTGAATAGCACAGAAAATTTTCATGGATAGATATGGCTAAAGACCTATTCAGCTCTCTTGATTTAAACCTGTTACGAACATTTCTGATTGTTTATCAAGAAAAAAACACCAGAAAGGCTGCGGAACGTTTATTCGTTTCTCAGCCAGCGGTTAGCCAAGCCCTACAAAAGCTAAGACACCACTTCAACGATGATCTTTTCGTAAAGGTTCATGGAGGCTTACAACCTACGGCATTTTCAGAGCAGCTCACCAATCAAATCAAGCCGTTCATGGACGGTCTATCTATCGCGGTTAATACATCAAACACTTTTGATCCGAAAGAGATCGATTACACGTTGAAAATAGCCCTATCTCCAGTGGTGCTTTCTTGTCTGTCTGGCTCACTTTTTAAAGATATAAGAGCGCAAGCACCAAACGCTAAACTAAAGCTTGTTCCATGGTCAAACTCGTCTGTCTCAGATATACAAAAAGACGAGGTTTTGATGGGAGTAAGCTACTTAGGGGAAAAGACAAGTAAAGAAGTCTATACAAGGCAGCTCATTGAATTAACAGGACGTATATTTGTTAGGAAAGATCACCCTTTAAAGCAAGACACCGTGACTCCAAATGACATGGTAGGTTACGAAATCGCATCTTTAGTAACGCCAGGTTGGAATGACAATTTTAGCTTAGCGTCTCAGATTCTAACCGACCTTTCCATCGAGCATCGTATCGGTTTTCGCAGCGAATTGGTCATGGCTATAATCGATGTCATTCAACATACTGATATGTACATGCCCCATTCCAACCTTTTCCCAGTAGAAAACTATCCGACATTACGCGGGATAGATGTCTCAGTGGACGGAAAAACGCTGAAAACTCCGGTCTATAGTTATATACACATTAAAAATCGAAACTCACCTTTAACAAATTGGCTTTCAAAACTCATAGAGCAAGTTTTATCAGAACAAGTACAAAAGTAAGTTCGATTAAAAGTTATATATTGTATTTTACTCTTCCGGACGCCAGCTCAGTGCGCTAGCAATAGTACCGATAACTAATGTGTCTTTTTCAGCGTCATTAAGTTCAGGTAACATCTGTAGCGTTATCATTCCATTTGTCTGTGCAGCCGCTATTTCTTTAGAAACTTTTTTAAAGCTATACCCTAATGGTTTTTCTACCGACATTAAAAGGTCTTTACTTGAATGGACAGTTTCTACGTCATATTTATTCGCCCCAACTCGGATGTAGCCAGCTTCTTTCTTTTCTAAGCTAACACTGATCATCCCAGATTGAGGCTCTAAAACGAACTCTCCTATATTCTCATTGCTTTGAGATACAGAACAGCGGTAAGGTTTATTGCCACCAAAATCAACACCCATGTAGTTAACTGAAGTGCCACCGCCAGAACAGACTAAGTTCCACACTTGGCCATTATCGACTCTCGTGATTTCAGCAGCCAGCTCACCCTCTTTAAATGAAACAGTCTCAAACCATGTTGAACCTGATGAATCTCGGCTATATTTACCTTGGTACATACCTGCAATATCAAACGTCCCTTCTTGTCCTAACCCCCAAAAATCACCATCAGTTTTAACCATGAGTTTTGGCTGCTGATTAACCGCATCTGATTTGTCCATGATGGCAACGCTGCCGCACGCAGTTAACGCGAAAAGAGGAGTCACAACGAAAAGAAACTTCTTCATACTGATATCTACCTAAAAATAAATGTAAGGAAAAATTCAGTAGAAGAATAAATTAAAGATAAGTAAGAATATAGCGAGCATCAATGAGCTATATCGATACTATCGTTATTTTTCTCATGTGCCTTAAACAAATACATTACAGAACATCAGCTTATGTTTAGACACTTCTATCAAGCTCGTTTTGTAAGGCTACGTAAGACCCAAAGATCACGTGTAATGATCCCCCCTGCTGATAAGCAAGCATTATCACAGAGATAACCAATGCGAATTAGCCTGCTCTTTCAAAGCCCATATAATGATCACCGTTAGCCAGTGATTTCACTGGGTTCACGCATGGATCGACCTAATGCTAAGGAGAGCGCAAAATTACCTCGGTGGTACCATGAAATTTAAAACACTGCTTTTAGCTTCAGCTTTATTCTCAACCTCTGCACTTTCAAATGGTCTTCACTTATCTCCTGAACTAAAGATTGGTTCTTATCATGGCTTTGGAATACAAGCAGGCATTACTGATGTGGCGAATCTAGGTGCGGTTTACCTGAGCTATTCTCACCTTTGGTATGACAGCGACCGATACGATGAAAATGTCGATGCGTACCGCGTTGGTATTCAAAATATGTTTGGAAGAAACCAGAACCACGGCTTTCAGGCGGAGATTGGCGTAGCGAGTTATGACGGGGCAAAAACGCGTAACGGCGAAATTGAAGAGAAGACAGCACATGGATTAAGTCTTAGTGGAGCCTATGTTTACCAAGCAACACCAGTGCTTGGGCTACGAGCTGGTGTTGATATGAATATTTTTGATCACAATAAGACCTTCGTGCCTTACGACACAACAATCAACCTTAACCTTGGTGCAATTATTCGGTTCTAAAGTTAATACCTACTTCAGTGCGTCATCTAGGCTTTGATCACCAAGGTGGCGTACATCTTTACCCTTCACAAAGTAAATAATGTATTCACAGATATTTTGGCAACGATCGCCCACTCGCTCAATCGCACGAGCTGACCACATCACTTGTAAAATGTTAGGAATATTCTTAGGGTCTTCCATCATATAAGTCATTAACTGACGAATCACAGCTTCATATTCCGCATCAAGCTTATCATCAAGTTTATGTACTTCTGCTGCCGCATCGACATCCATACGAGCAAAAGCATCTAATACTTGATGCAGCATAGTGATTGCCTGACGGCAAAGAGGCTCTAACGAGACATGGAATTTTTGCTCTTTGGTCGAAGGGATATCTATCGCGCCTTGAGCAATTTTAGAGGCAACATCACCAATACGTTCCAGATCGGTAATCGTTTTGATGATCGCCATAATCAAACGCAGATCTTTCGCTGTCGGCTGACGCTTTGCAATGATTCGAGTACACGCCTCATCAATCGACACTTCCATCGCATTCACTTTGTGGTCATCACGAATCACTTTTTTGGCCAATTCAACATCGTCTTTATGAAGCGCTTGCATCGCAAAAGACAACTGCTGCTCTACCAATCCACCCATAGTTAATACGTGTGTACGGATAGATTCTAATTCGACATTAAACTGTCCTGAGATGTGGCGACCAAAATGCATGTCAGCTCCTTAAAAGAAATGAATAAAGTCGTTTATTTCAGAGTGACTTAGCTCTAGATAGCGCGAACTTAAATGTTAGCCGTATCTACCTGTAATGTAGTCTTCCGTTTGATTTTTCAATGGCGAAGTAAATATAGAATCAGTATCTGAGTACTCGATCAACTTACCCATATGGATAAAAGCGGTGTGGTCACTCACGCGAGCTGCCTGCTGCATGTTATGAGTAACAATAACAACGGTGTATTGGGTTTTAAGTTCGTTGATCAACTCTTCAATCGTCAATGTCGAAATCGGATCGAGTGCCGATGTTGGCTCATCCAATAACAACACTTCAGGTTCGATGGCAACTGCACGAGCGATAACCAAACGCTGCTGTTGTCCACCCGATAAACCAAAAGCGTTCTCATGCAAACGGTCTTTCACTTCATCCCACAACGCCGCGGCGCGCAGAGAGCGTTCAACTGCATCATCCAAATCTCGGCTGTTGCTCACACCTTGCAACCTCAATCCATAAACCACATTCTCATAGATAGATTTAGGAAAAGGGTTGGGACGCTGGAATACCATACCAACACGACGTCGTAAGGTCGCGACATCAACCTTAGGGTGATACACGTTCTTACCATGAAGCTTCACTTTTCCGGAAACCTTACAACCTTCAACAAGATCGTTCATGCGATTAATGCAGCGCAGTAGAGTCGACTTACCACACCCTGATGGGCCAATAAACGCGGTCACCTGTCCCTTTGGGATTTGCATTGAAATATCATCAAGTGCTTGGCTCTCTTTATAATAAAGATTCAGCCCTTCAATCGAGATAGCAATTTGCTCATCCTTCAAATTGTGAACATCAAGTGGTGCTTGGTAACCCAAGGTTTCATTAATCGAGAACATCTAATCTTGTCCTAAGGTTCGGTATTTTTCACGCAAGTTATTACGGATATTGATGGCCGTTAAATTCAATCCAACAATCACAGTAACCAGTAAAAATGAAGTCGCATACACTAAAGGTCGTGCCGCTTCGATATTAGAGGTTTGAAACCCAACATCATAGATATGAAAACCTAAATGCATGAACTTTCTGTCTAAATGCAGGTATGGGAACTGACCATCCACAGGCAAGCTTGATGCGAGTTTCACCACACCCACCAGCATTAATGGGGCAACCTCCCCCGCAGCTCTCGCGATTGCCAAAATCAAACCGGTGATAATCGCAGGGCTTGCCATCGGTAAAACAATGCGCCAAAGCGTCTCGAATTGAGTAGCACCAAGCGCTAATGAACCGTGCCTCACGGAGCTAGGGATGCGCGTTAAGCCCTCTTCCGTTGTTACAATAACAACGGGTAATGTTAATACCGCTAAGGTCAGTGCGGACCATAATAGGCCCGGCGTACCAAATGTCGGAGCGGGTAACCGTTCTGCGTAAAACAAAGAATCGATTGAGCCACCTATGGTATACACAAAGAATCCTAAGCCGAATACACCATACACAATCGACGGTACACCCGCTAAGTTAATTACGGCAATACGAATCAAACGTGTTAATGCGTTGTTTTTTGCATATTCATGAAGATATATCGCAGCAACCACACCAAGAGGCATCACTACAATCGACATAAGAATAACCAACAGTACCGTGCCAAAAATCGCAGGAAACACACCGCCTTCAGAGTTTGAGTCTCGTGGGTTCTCCGACAAGAACTTCCAAACTTGTTTTCCCCAATGTCCAACCTTTTCAAGATAAGACATATTATTCGGGTACCAATAATCCAAAATATGACTGAGCGAAATTTCAACCTGCTCTCCTGTCATATCTTCTACCAACAAGCTTTCGACATTGAGCTGTGTTCTAAGATGCTCAAGCTTTACTTCGGCTTCAGCCAACTGGCGATTTAATTCCAGTTTAGTTTGAGTATAGGTTTTAAGGTATTCATCGCTCACTGACTCATTGAGTTCAAGCTTACGTTTTTCTAAGCGCAAATTTTCCAATTGCCAGCTGATATTGCGGATTTCTTGGTTCACTACACGCGACGTTTCTTTACGTAACGTATCAGCGAACGCCAAGCCTTGCTCGAGCTTTTGGTCTATGTTCGAATCAAAGGTGCCAGAAGCGGTTATAAAACCCACTGGTTTACCAAAGAAATAACCACCTCGACTTCGCTCAATCACAGCCCAGTCAGGTGGGGTGGTTGGTTCACGTAAGTTCACATCCAAAATGGAAACAAAGTCCGCTGGATAAATCTCCCTGTTGGCAACTTTGATACTTAAGCGCTGAATTAGCCCAGTCGACAGGTTTTGAGTCGACAAGAGGTCGTGTACTTGTGGGACTTGCTCTATCGGGATGTATTTTCGTTCATATAACTGGCCAATCAATACATCTTGCTTTACTACCGTTTCGTCGAGGCCGACAACTAACGATGCATCTTTAGAATCCACTTGCCATTGGTACAAAGGAGCAGGCCAAAAATAAGTCAAGCCCTTCCAGCCAATCAACAGCATTAGGCCAAGAACCGAAAGCATACTGATGCTCACCGCCCCGCCCGTAAGCCAGATCCACGGAGAGCCTGATTTAATCCAAGACAATAATGACTTCAGTTTATTCATCATGAACGACCTTGCTCTGACGTGCTGAACCCAAGAAAGAACCAAGTTCGTGAGATACGCTAATCAAACAGCGAACAGCCATTGATAGAGATTGAGGTAGAGTTTTAAAACTACAGCGCACGATATTTATCTCTCAGTCTTTGTCTAACCCACTCTGCGACAGAGTTCACCGCGAACGTAAAAATAAACAGTAAGAGTGCTGCTAAGAACAACAATCGGAAGTGAGAACCACCCACCTCGGACTCTGGTAACTCGACAGCAATTGTTGCCGATAATGTCCTCATCCCTTCCAAAATATT
This sequence comes from Vibrio tasmaniensis 1F-187, assembly GCF_000272405.2. GTDB lineage: Bacteria > Pseudomonadota > Gammaproteobacteria > Enterobacterales > Vibrionaceae > Vibrio > Vibrio tasmaniensis_A. Next base: position 6,252 of record NZ_AJZM02000191.1, on the reverse strand, counting down.
CCAGTCAAGAATTGGGGTGTTACCTGTCGCCATCAAGACAATCATAGTCTCGCCAACCGCTCGTCCTAACCCCATCATGATTGCAGAAAAGATACCTGGGCTAGCCGTCAATAACACCACATAAATAAGGGTCTGCCACGCTGTTGCGCCCAGCGCCAGTGAGCCATCGGATAAATGTTTTGGCACAGAGAAAATAGCGTCTTCTGCAATCGTGAAAATTGTCGGGATGACAGCAAAGCCCATAGCGAAGCCAACCACCAGCGCATTACGTTGGTCAAAGTCGATGCCATAGTTAGCCAAGAAGGTACGAATATCACCACCAAACAACAAGGCTTCCATACCATTTTCACCAGCAAAGACTGCCATCACAGTAATCACCAATACCGGGATCAATATCAGAGCATGCCAACCATTAGTAAAACGGCTCGTCACCATTTTTGGCAAACAGAACCAAACAAGCCCAGTCAGTAGCGTGCTCAGTGGTAATAGCACCATTAACGAGAAGACGGCCGTTAAATGCGTTTCAACAATGGGAGCAAACCAAAGCCCAGCCAAGAATCCGATGATAACGGTCGGAAGAGCTTCCATCAGTTCTATCGACGGCTTCACGACTCTTCGCATTCGTGGAGACATGAAGTATGCGGTGTAAATGGCTCCGAGCACAGCAACCGGCACGGCAAACATCATCGCAAACAAAGCGGCTTTGATAGTACCGAATGTGATAGGGACTAAACTGAATTTTTCTTCAAAGTCATCGTTCGCCGACGTTGATTGCCAAACGTATTGTGGCTCAGGATAGCTTTCGTACCAGACTTTTTGCCAAAGCGATGAGAATGATATTTGCGGATATTCGTTATCAACTTTAGCCACGCTGATGGTGCCATCAATCAGCGTCGCCAAATGCAGTTCGTTAGCAGACATAGCCGCTAATTGTGGTGACTTATCAAATGCGCGCTCAAACAGCGACAGCTTTTCACTGGTCGTATAGTGGCTTTGTAATGTGCCATTCTGATAGAAACTATAAAAACCCTTTCTATAAGTATCTGGCAGAATAAACTGAACCTCTTCGGCGAGTTGGAAGTCGCGAATATGGGTCAGGCTACGCTTTTCATCTTTGAGTACATCGAACCACTGAGAAACCTGTCCGTCCTCATGCGTAACCAACAGTGAATAAGCTCCAGACAGTAAATCGATACTTTTCACCGAGTGCTTCGCATCATTTAAGCTAAGATCAATCACTTCACGAACATTGAAGCCGCTATCGGATAGCTTCAATACCACTAAATCAGATTGTGCTCGAAGATATAAGGTTTGGCCATCAGGCGTGACTAACAGCTGTTGCTGTAAACCCAACTTATCCGAAAGCCATTGGCTCTTCTGAAAAACATACTGACCAGTAAGATCACTCTGGTACCACTTAACCAAAACTCGTTGATCGCTTAGCTGAGCGGCAACCGTGATACCACGTCCATTCTTAGAGAACGCAAATTTTTCGATTGTTGTTCCGTTTGATGATTCATCATTTAAAAACGGTTCCGGGAGATCGATTTGCTCAATTTTAGGTTCGGCTTCACTGCCCTTTTGCAGCACAGGCGCACTATACTCAGGGTAGAAAAAAGTAAGGTTACTTGCGCTATCAGCAAAGGCAAACCAGTTTTCAGATGGGGTATTTCGAGAAAAAGCGATGGGGTTAGCTAAAACATTACGCTCAAAGTAAGAATGTGTATTTTGAGACTCTAAATCCCAAAACTGCACCAAACCGGATTTTTCGATAGTAAACGCATGCTGACCGTATTCATCCACGGATAAGGCGATAGGCTTTTCTATGGCTACGGTCTTCACGGCTTGGTCTGTCTCTAAACCAGTATCAAAAAATACCGGTAAAATGACCATCGCCAAGTAAACAAAGATCAGCACCAGAGCAGCTAGAACACTGACCGCGCCACATGTCACCGAAAAACGGACGAGACGATCTTTCAACCATCTTTTTTTGTCGCGCTCTTTCAATGAAAATTGGGCTGAAGCCATCTGTTTATCTACCTTTTTTTAGCTACTGACATAATATGTACGTTAGATGACAATTATATTACAAGTTACGTTAAACAACTGAAACTAATAACAAGTTTGTTGACCATATTTCTTAAAGTAAGATCATAGATTTTGTGAATCTTGTCATTCTAAATTAAAGTAACCAGCTCTATAGCCAGTACTCAAGGATTATCATCTCGATGGAAAAAGACTATGTCACAAAAGAACTTAGCTGGTTATCCTTCAACGAAAGAGTGCTCCAAGAAGCAGCCGACAAATCAGTACCCTTAATCGAAAGAGTTCGTTTTTTAGGTATTTACTCGAAAAACCTCGATGAGTTTTACAAAGTCCGATTTGCTGATGTGAAACGAAAGATCTTACTTCAAGATCCTCAATTACCTGCCAACTCGCAGAAAACCCTGCTAACTCAAATGCAGAGCCAAGCAAGTAAGCTCGACGCTCAATTCCATGAGCTGTATAGCGACTTACTATTGGAACTGGCACGCAATCGTATTTTTCTGGTCAACGAACAACAAATCAGCGAAGAACAGAGTGAGTGGATCAAAAAGTATTTTAAGAAAAAAGTGCTGCCACATTTAACTCCGTTTCTCTTGAACGAAGATAGCCAGTTGCTCAATATTATCAAAGACGAGCAAAGTTACTTAGCCATCGACATTGAGCGAGAGACATCTTCTCAATATGTCTTACTCGAAATCCCATCAGAAGCCCTCCCTCGGTTTGTTAAGTTACCAGACACTTCTGGTTCACAGCGTACAACTTTGATCTTGTTAGATAATATAGTTCGATTTTGTTTAGATGACTTGCTTAAAGGATTCTTTGAGTATGACTCATTACGTTGTTTTGCGATAAAAATGACGCGTGATGCCGATTATGATCTTCAAGAGAACAATGAAAGTAACCTATTAAAATCGATGTCTTTAGGTTTAGAACAGCGCTTAACGGCACTACCGATACGCCTTATCTATGAGTCAGAAATGCCAGCTGAAATGCTCAATTTCTTGCAAGTCAGACTTAAGCTGTCTGACTATGACAGTGTCATTGCGGGTGGTCGCTATCATAACTTCAAGCATTTCTGCGAATTTCCAAGCCTTAATAGGCGTGATTTAGTTAATCGCCCACTTCCCGCGATTAAGTGTGCGCATTTCAGCCACTACCCAAACTATTTCGAAGCGATCAAAGCTCGTGACATCTTGTTGCATTACCCTTATCACACCTTTAATCACATCACTGAACTCGTGAGGCAAGCCTCCTTTGACCCGAAGGTAACCTCCATAAAAATAAACGTTTACCGTGTTGCAGAAGGCTCAAAGCTCCTTAGCTCGATCATCGATGCTGCACACAATGGTAAGAAAGTAACTGTCGTCGTTGAGCTACAAGCCCGCTTTGATGAACAAGCCAATATTCAGTGGACCAAGAAACTTCAAGAAGCCGGTATAAAAGTCATCCATGGCATCCCAAGTTTGAAAATTCACTCTAAGCTTCTGCTCATTAAACGGAAAGAAGGCAAGCATACGGCGCATTACGCTCATATTGGCACCGGTAACTTTCATGAAGTAACAGCGCGCGTGTATACCGATTTTTCTCTGCTCACTGCGAATGAAGATTTGACCCAAGAGGTGAGACAAGTCTTTAAGTATATTGAAAACCCTTATCAAAAATCACAGTTCAAACAACTGATTGTGTCACCAAAGAATACAAGAAAACGCCTGTATCAGTTGATAGATAATGAAATACAAAACGCGATAGAGAGCAAGCCTGCAAGCATCACTCTAAAACTCAACAATTTGGTCGACCGAGAGATCATTGAGAAGCTCTATCAGGCCAGCCAAGCCAATGTAAAAGTGAGAATGGTCATTCGTGGTATGTGCTCTCTCGTACCGGGAGTCTCCAACATCAGTGAGCAGATTGAGATTGTTAGTGTGGTCGATCGTTTTCTCGAACACCCAAGAGTGATGATCTTTGGTAACGCTGGTAATCCAAAAGTCTATATCTCCTCTGCCGACTGGATGACACGAAACTTCGATCACCGCATCGAAGTCGCCACTCCAATTTTAGATCCAAAGATCAAGCAAACCATTATCGATATCACCGAGTTTCATTTCGATGACAGCAACAAAGCTCGAGTGCTAGACCAATCGATGAGCAATCCTTACATACAAGCTCCAACAAACCCACTCGATTACCCGACGTCACAACTCTCCACTTACCACTATATTAAACGTATGGAAAAACTTGCTCGCAAGAAGTACAAACAAGAGAAGAAATCATGCCGCTAATTGATAACAAACATTCTCGATGTATTGCCGCTATCGACTTGGGTTCGAACAGTTTTCATATGGTGGTTGCCCGAGTATTCGAACAACACCTGCAATTAGTCAGCAGACACAAACAGAAAGTGAGATTAGGTGATGGGTTGGATGAGTTTAACTTCTTATCCGAAAGTGTTATCGAGCGAGGCTTGGAGTGCCTCAAAGTGTTCGCAGAACGACTAGCGGATTTTGAACTTGATGATGTAAGAGTTGTTGCGACTCATACCCTAAGAAAAGCCAAAAACGCTCAAGACTTCTTAGAGCAAGCCAAACCACTGTTTCCTTTTCCAATAGAGATCATTTCAGGTCAAGAAGAAGCTCGAATAATCTATAACGGTGTAGAACACACTCAAACCGCTTCTGAATCTAAATTGGTTATTGATATCGGTGGAGGGAGTACGGAACTCGTCGCAGGGAAAGGCTTTACGCCCCTAATTATGCGCAGTTTACCTATGGGATGCGTCAGCTTCACTCAACACTTCTTTGCTGACGGAGAGCTAACCTCACAACACTTCTCAGATGCTTATACCGCGGCTACTCGTCTATTGATGCCATTGATTGAAGAATATACAAAGGCGCCTTGGGAAATCGCCTTTGGCTCATCAGGAACGACTAAGTCAATAAAAGAGGTACTCATTGGTTTAGGCTTTACCGATGGTCTCATTACGCCGCAACGTCTGTCCTATTTGAAAAATCACTTATGTGAGTTTTCATCATCCAAAACCTTAGACCTTTCAGGTTTAAGTGATGAGAGAAAGCCGGTGTTTGCTGCTGGCGTCATCATTCTTTCAGCAGCCATGGATACGCTAGACATAAAGGAGTTACATTTTTCTGATGGCGCCCTGAGAGAAGGCGTTCTTTATGACATGGAGGATAGGTTTAAAGATATTGATGTTCGAACAAGAACTGCCGAAACGCTGGTCTCTCGATACCATGTTGACGTAGCTCATGGCCAGAGAGTCAAAGAACTCGCCCTTGCATTACTGAAACAAGTGCAGCCTCAAGTAACGACTATGGTCACTAATGAGCTGTATGATCTAGTTGGTTGGGCTGCACTACTTCATGAGGTAGGGCAAAGCATCGCATTCCAAGGCTATCACCGCCATTCGGCTTATCTGCTTAAGCACACGACAATGCCCGGTTTCAATACTGAGCAACAACGTCTTATCTCGACATTGGTTCGCCACCAAAGAAAAGCGATTAAGCGACAAGACTTGCCGGAACTGTCTCTATTTTCTCCACAACAAATAACGCTACTAATTCGCATATTAAGACTCGCTATCTTACTCAATCGTCAGAGAAATCAAGCACTAGTCCCAGACACGACTCTAACGATTGAACAACAGGATAACTGGGGATTGAAAGGATCTAACAGCTATTGGTTGGCCCAAAACCAACTGCTTGAATATGAACTCAAAGAAGAACAACAACGTTGGCAAAATGCTGGATGGTCGTTAAAGGTAGAATAACGACCAGTCAAAATAAAAACAGCCTGCGACTTAGCAAGCTGTTCATACGTTCGTTTTCTAAGTTTGTATTAGCCTCAATCAGAGCCCGACTTTTGCCAACTCTTGCTCCGCGAACTCAGGCGGTATCGCTAAATAGCCATCTTTCTCTACCAGTTCTTGCCCTTGCTTCGAGAATACAAAAGTGAGGAACTCTCTCTCTACAGGAGAAAGCGGTTTATCTGGGTGTTTATTCACATACACATAGAGAAAGCGCGATAGAGGGTAATCTCCGCTTAAAATATTCGCTCGAGTAGGCTCTACGTAATCAGAACCATGCTCCGCAATAGGAATTAACTTTACACCAGCCACTCGATAACCAATACCTGAGTACCCTATCCCGCTGATTGATGAAGCGACCGACTGTACAACCGACGCTGAGCCTGGCT
>NZ_AJZM02000190.1:18535-31144 GCF_000272405.2 Vibrio tasmaniensis 1F-187 | reverse complement strand
CCGCTTGCGTACTGGCTATGTCGACAGAAAAGCCACCAGCATCGATGAAGCGATGGCCATGATTAAAGAATCAGACACGCCAATCTCTGTTGGCTTGCTTGGTAACGCAGCAGACGTATTCCCAGAGCTTGTTGAACGCAATATCACGCCTGACGTAGTGACTGACCAAACCTCTGCCCACGATCCGCTGAACGGATACTTGCCGCAAGGTTGGACGATGGAGAAAGCAGCACAAGAACGAACCATTGATGAAGCTAAAGTAGTGAAAGCCGCTAAGCAGTCCATGGCCATTCAAGTACAAGCTATGCTAGATCTTCAGTACCGTGGCGCTGCGACCGTAGATTACGGCAACAACATTCGCCAAATGGCACTGGAAGAAGGCGTAGAAAACGCATTTGATTTCCCAGGTTTCGTTCCTGCTTATATTCGTCCTCTGTTCTGTGAAGGCATCGGTCCGTTCCGTTGGGCTGCCCTTTCTGGCGACCCAGAAGACATCTACAAAACAGACCAAAAAGTAAAAGAACTGATTCCTGACAACCCACATCTACATAACTGGCTAGATATGGCGCGTGAACGCATTCAGTTCCAAGGCCTACCAGCTCGTATCTGTTGGGTTGGATTGAAAGATCGTGAACGTTTAGGACAAGCATTCAATGAAATGGTGAAAAATGGCGAACTGAAAGCACCCGTTGTTATCGGTCGTGACCACCTAGATTCGGGCTCAGTAGCAAGCCCGAACCGCGAAACAGAAGGCATGATGGATGGCTCTGATGCAGTTTCTGATTGGCCTCTTTTGAATGCCCTTCTGAACACAGCTGGTGGCGCAACATGGGTTTCTCTGCACCATGGCGGCGGCGTTGGCATGGGCTTCTCACAACACTCGGGTATGGTGATTTGTTGTGACGGTAGCGAAGATGCATCACAACGTATTGCTCGTGTACTTCACAATGATCCGGCTACTGGCGTTATGCGTCATGCTGATGCGGGTTACGATATTGCCAAGCAGTGTGCTAAAGAGCAGAAGCTTGATTTACCTATGCTAAACGAAGAACTTCGTCGCCTTTAATGTCTGGAGAAAACATGTTGAATTTATTACTTAAGCCAGGACTTCTAGGCCTGCCTGAACTGCGTAAGATTAGCCGTAGCCCTGTGAATTTATCTCTCGATCCTGCAGCGATTCCTGATATAGAAGCGAGCATGCACGTTGTCGAACAAGTGATTGCTGAAGATCGCACCGTGTATGGCATCAACACGGGTTTTGGCTTGTTAGCAAATACCAAAATCGCCCCTGAGGATTTAGAAGTACTACAGAAAAGTATCGTGCTTTCTCACGCGGCGGGCATTGGTAAATTCATGTCTGATGAAACTGTTCGCTTGATGATGGTGTTAAAGATTAACAGCTTGTCTCGCGGTTACTCTGGTATCCGCCTCAAAGTGATTAATGCCCTTATCGATCTTGTGAACGCACAGGTTTACCCATGTGTTCCACAAAAAGGATCTGTGGGTGCTTCAGGAGATCTTGCTCCCCTCGCCCACATGAGTACGGTACTGCTAGGTGAAGGCCAAGCACGCCACAACGGCAAGATCATCACTGGCTTAGAAGCAATGCAGATCGCAGGCTTGGAGCCTATAACGCTAGCACCTAAAGAAGGTCTGGCGCTGTTAAACGGCACACAAGCATCGACAGCCTTTGCACTAGAAGGTCTGTTCGCAGCTGAAGACTTATTCGCGTCTGCAACCGTGTGTGGTGCAATGTCTGTAGAAGCCGCGCTGGGTAGCCGTCGTCCGTTTGATCCGCGTATTCATCGCGTTCGTGGTCATCGTGGCCAGATGGATGCAGCACTTGCTTACCGTCATATGCTTGATCAAAAGAGTGAGATTGGTGAATCACACACTTGTTGTGAAAAGGTTCAAGACCCTTACTCACTGCGTTGTCAGCCTCAAGTGATGGGGGCATGTTTACAGCAGATTCGTAATTCAGCAGAAACCTTAAACATTGAAGCAAATGCCGTATCCGACAACCCGCTAGTTTTCGCTGACGATGGCGACATCATTTCGGGCGGTAACTTCCACGCAGAACCTGTCGCAATGGCAGCAGATAACCTTGCATTGGCCATTACCGAGATCGGTAGCTTGTCAGAGCGTAGAATGGCGCTGCTGATTGATAGCGCGCTAAGCAAACTACCGCCTTTCTTAGTCGATAACGGTGGCGTGAACTCAGGCTTTATGATTGCTCAAGTAACGTCTGCAGCACTCGCTAGTGAGAACAAAACATTGGCTCATCCTGCGTCAATTGACAGCCTACCTACTTCTGCAAACCAAGAAGACCACGTATCAATGGCCACCTTTGCCGCTCGTAGGCTTAGATACATGGCTGAAAATACCCGTGGGATATTGGCAGTAGAATATTTAGCAGCAGCACAAGGGCTAGACTTCCGCGCTCCGAATCTATCTTCTCCTCGTGTGGAAGAAGCGAAGCAAATTTTGCGTGAGAAAGTGAGCTTCTACGACAAAGACAGATATTTTGCTCCAGATATTGAGCAAGCTAACCTGTTACTCAAGTTATCCGTTCATAACCACTTAATGCCAGAAGGTACGCTGTCAAGTTTTTAATACTTTCCGTATACTGGGCTGTACTCTCGTTACAGCCCACTTGTCCATAAAAAATGAATACACTTATTGATAGGAGTGATACTATCCGAAAAATCATCACTCACCGTCGGAAAGTTCATTACCAATGATAACAAAAAATCCCCAATCCTGCTTACAACAGCCCTTATCAGCACCTTATTCTTAGCCGGCTGTGGATCAGACTCAAGCAATAAAGCACCAGCGAAACCTACGACTCCAACGACTCCAACGCTAACGAAAGTCGCGACCTATACCAGCATTAAAAACTGTTCAACAGCAGCTGAAGTGCCAAACTGTGCTTTTGAAAAAGGTATTTACATTCTGCCGATTGGTCCAAACATTACTCAAACACAACAAGACGCAGTTAAAACTCAAGTCGAAAATTTGCTTAAATGGGCTCATGACGACGTGAGAAAACAGTTTAGCCAGAAAAAGATACTCATTGGCATAACAGAAGGAGAACCAGATCCTTCTACAGCTCATGGTAAATTCGTGCTTGCACTTGCACAAAATATGTATGCGAGCACCCCTAACATCAATGGTTTAGAGCTTATTTATACTGACCTGTCAGGCGTAGATGAAACAAAAAGCACCACGACATACCAAAAGCTGCTGCAAGTTTTCGATTACTATGTTGATGGTGACAACAATACAGCCGTTGGTGCTGAATTGGCCAAAAGCTACGATGGTTTCAAAACTCTCATCAATAAGAAAATAGGAACAGGTACACAAGCTTTAGGTTATCTAAAATACGATGAATGTAACTACGGCAACGGGCAGTTAGGTGCAGATCGTATTGATGGTACTCCAAGCAAATGTCTCTCAAGTAATGGTACAAGTATTAATGACGATGGTGATGACATTTCGAATGGCAAATTAGACTCAGTCCATACTGTCAAAAAGAACCTCAACCCAGGCGCATTTTTAGGATTGGTTTACGAATACAAAGTGAACCCTGCTAACGGTAAGTTCCCGAATGAGCTGAAAGACGCAAACCAGCCAAAAGGCTTTACTGCGGTCGGCAAAATCGCAAGTGGTGAAACAACAACCGCTAATTACCCATTTAACTATGCGAACCTTGCTTTTACACCGATGAGTGATTATTTAGATAAGTGGTTCTTCCCTAATAAAAAATAAGCTTATATAAATAAAGGTCTAGATTTTCTAGACCTTTATTATTTTTCTCACCAGCCCGCCTTCTCATCAATCTCCCTCCTTTTCGGCCCTCGTAAACTGGATAGACCATTAAAACCAAGTTAGTTAGCTATAATCCCCGCCAGATTTGATGACTAATAGCGATACTATGTTTCTGACACCTTACTTTTCTACTGAAGACAATCAATTTCAATTCACTCGTGAACAGGCTAGCCACTTTGCTAAAAAAGTAGCTGCTGACTTCAACCCAATTCACGATGAAGACAACAAACGCTTCTGCGTGCCTGGCGATCTTTTGTTTTCAGTACTTCTGCAAAAAGAAGGCATCAGCCAAAAAATGCGTTTTGATTTTTCAGGTATGGTGGGTAACGGTATTGCGCTAAGCGTTGACAACAAGTGTGAGAAAGAAAGCTCACTGGTTGACGAGAAAGGCAAAGAGTACCTACACATGTCTTGTGAAGGTGAAAAGAGCCACGATCAAGCATTCATCGAACACGTAGTAACAAACTACGTTAAGTTCTCAGGCATGAACTTCCCACACATCATGGTTCCTCTTATGGAAGAACAACAAATGATGATCAACTGCCAACGTCCTCTTGTGATTTACGAGAGCATGGAAGTTGAATTTACTCGCCTAGACCTATCTCACCCAGAAGTTGAATTCTCTGGTGCGACTTTTGATGTTGAAGGCAAGCGTGGCATCGTGACACTGAACTTTGATTTCAAAGAAGACGGTGAAGTAGTCGGTAAAGGCGTAAAGCGCATGGTAGCAAGTGGTCTTAAGCCATACGACCAAGCTTCTGTAGACGACCTAGTAAACCGCTTCAACGAACGTAAAGAGATGTTTCTAGCTCAGTTCGCAGCTGCCGCTTAATCAGCACTCTTATTTACATCACTTGATGTAAATAACTAGAGACAAGATCAATAAAGCCCAGCTTGGTATCACAAGCTGGGCTTTTTTATTTCGATGACTAATGACATCAAGTCACTCAAGCCTGTATTCAAGTCAGAACTAAATCCAGCGCCTAACCTTTTGTTTGTAATCAACATATTCCGCACCGAATAATTGCTCTAGAGCGCGTTCTTCTGGCTTAATTTGGAACTGATTCATGTAGATTACGAATACAAAACTGAGTAAGACACTGAACAGGTTTTGGAAGAAGTAGCCAAAACAAAACAGTAGGATAAATAGCCCTAGATACATTGGGTTTCGCGTGTAGCCAAAGATTCCACTGTCCACAACTGCAGAAGCGGTGTCGACTTTGATCGGATTAACGGTGGTTTTCTGTTTGCGAAACTCCCATATGCCTGATATCCCAATAACACCACTCAAGACAATCCCGATACCGAGCACAACCATTCGATAAGGCATTGCCAATGTTCCTTGGCTCAACTGCTGAGCGCAGAAGTATGATGCTACGAATACAATAATGAACAGTGCAACGGGTGGTACTTTTAATTCTAGAAAATTCATACTTTTCCTTATTAACATTCCTTTGTTAGTTTAGAAAAAAGCCCAGCAATTGCTGGGCTAAATGTATTAAAGAATTTTTGCTAGCGCTTGTAATGGGTGAGCAAGCTTCTCACCTTCAAAACGCTTCACTTGGCTACGGCAAGAATAACCCGTCACCAAACAACGATCTTTTGGTAAGTCCTGCATTTGAGGCTTCCAGCTTAAACCGTATATGTCTTTCGACATTTGTAACTTATCAACTTCATGCCCGAAGGTGCCCGCCATACCACAACAGCCAACCGGAACGCTGGTTAACGCAGCACCAAAGTGCTTGAAGATAGTGCCCCACTCTTTTTCAGCGTTCGGCATTTTGGTTTTCTCAGTACAGTGAGCAAACAAGTACCACATATCTTCACTTGCTGAACGTGCTTCGAACTCACCTAACGATGGCATTAACCATTCATGCACGGTAAGCACATCAAAGTCGCCACGTTTGTCACCTAAGATCTCTACGTATTCATCGCGGTAACAAAGCACAAGAGCCGGGTCCACACCCACCAAAGGAATACCGATATCCGCCACCATCGACAAGAAATCCGATGTTGATTTCGCTTCACGCGCAAAACGACTTAAGAAGCCTTTAATGTGCAGAGCTTTACCATTTGGCTTAAACGGCAGCAACACCGGAGTTTTACCAAGTTTTTGAGCCAGAGTGACGAAGTCTTCAATCACCTCCGCATCATAAAAGCTAGTGAACGGGTCTTGAACGATCAGCACATGCTGTTTCTTCTCTTCAGAAGACAAGCCTTCTAAGTACTGTAAGTCGAAGAGTTGCAGCTCTTTGCTCGCCAGACGATTTTTAAGTGTAGGTACCGACATCAAAGGAGCATCAACATAACCGACCGTCCTAGCCGTTGCCGTTTGTATCCACTTTTGACCCAATGCAGCGTTCACTACTTTTGGCGCTTTCGCCATCAGCGGCAGCATGGTTTCAATGTTAGCGACTAAATAGTCTTTTGCTGGGCGCTGGTAACGCGAATAGTAGATGTTTAAGAATCGAGAACGGAAACTTGGTACATCAACTTTAATAGGACACTGGCTCGCACACGCTTTACACGCCAAACAACCGTTCATCGCTTCATGAACTTCATGCGAGAAATCGTACTCATGCCGTTTGTTCATCGTGTTACGAACACGTTCCACCATGGTTTTAATCGGAGTATTGTCCTTCAGCGCTTCTTGCTCTAAATCGAGAATATCGACGCCTTGTTCCGTTAACTGACGCAACCATTCACGAACCAAGCCTGCACGGCCCTTTGGTGAATGACGACGGTCAGCCGTGACTTTCATCGAAGGACACATTGGCGAACTCGTATCGTAGTTGAAACACAAGCCGTTACCATTACATTCCATCGCTTGCTTGAAGCTATCACGGACTTGTACGTCGATCTGGCGATCGTAGAAACCACGCTTGGTATCAGTGACTTTCACCAACTCAGCATCGCTTTCTAACGGCGTACAGATCTTGCCTGGGTTCATCTGGTTATGCGGGTCAAATGCCGCTTTAACACGTCTTAATTCGGTAAACAGCTCTTCACCAAAGAAGTCAGGACCATACTCAGAACGGAAGCCTTTACCGTGTTCACCCCACATCAAGCCGCCGTATTTAGCCACCAGCTTAACCACTTCATCAGAGACTTCATGCATCAATGCTTCTTGCATCGGATCACACAAATCTAAAGCAGGACGAACGTGCAGTACGCCCGCATCCACGTGACCAAACATGCCGTAGTTCAACTCTTTTGAATCGAGTAAGACTCTAAATTCAGAGATGAAGTCGGCCAAGTTTTCTGGTGGTACACAGGTATCTTCAGCAAAAGCGACTGGCTTAGCTCGGCCTTTCGCCGCACCTAATAGACCTACCGCTTTCTTACGCATGTTGTAGATTCGGCCAATGCTCGCCAAATCACTGCACACTTGGAAGCCAATCACACCCGCGTCTTCAGTTTCTACCATGCTTTCAAGCTTTGCGGTCAGCGCTTGAACTTGTTGTTCAACTTCCGCTTCATCTTGGCCTGCAAACTCAACCATGTTGATGCCAAGCATCTCTTTATTTGGAACGTCCATAAGCAAATCGCTCACGGTGTGCCAAACAATGTCTTGTTTCGCTAGGTTCAATACTCTTGAATCCACCGTTTCTACAGACAGCGCTTTCGCTTCTACCATGAACGGCGCATTACGCAGTGCAGAATCGAACGTGTTGTATTTCACGTTGACCAACGTTCGTGCTTTTGGAATCGGCGTGAGGTTCAGCTTTGCTTCAGTGATGAATGCTAATGAACCTTCTGCACCACATAGAACACGAGTCAGGTCAAAGCTATCGTCTTCTTCGTTGATTGCGTTCTTTAAATCGTAACCAGTTAAGAAGCGGTTCAATGGTGGGAATTTATTAAGAATTTGAGCGCGCTTATCTCGACAAACTGCCTCAGTAACCGCAAGGGCATGGTGAGCAAATTCACCTTCAGCAGGTAAGCCGTGTGATAAATCGGATTCGAGACATGAACCATCTGCGAAGACGGCTTGCAGCGACAACACATGGTCAGACGTTTTACCGTACTTCAATGACCCTTGGCCCGAAGCATCGGTATTGATCATTCCACCTAAGGTTGCTCGGTTACTGGTAGAAAGGTCTGGAGAGAAAAAGTAACCATACGGACGCACAGCATCGTTCAATTGGTCTTTAACGATACCTGACTGAACTCTTACCCAGCCTTCTTGCTCGTTAATCTCAAGAACCTTGTTCATATAACGAGAAAGGTCAACCACGACGCCTTTTGTTAAAGACTGTCCGTTAGTACCGGTACCACCGCCACGAGGGGAAAAGGTCACGCGTTCGTAAGCAGATTTTGCACCCACTTTACCGATCAACACAACGTCTTGAGTTGTTTTAGGGAGAATAACTGCCTGCGGCAATTGCTGATAGACACTGTTATCAGTCGCCACAGCCAAACGGCTAGAATATTGAGATTCAATGTCGCCAGTAAAGCCCGCTGTTTTTAGTTCATCTAAAAAGCGTACGACTACTGGATCGACATCAGCATTGAGTTGAAGTCTTGGTAACATTTGCTTCCTGCCCCTACTTCGCTGATCCTATCAGCATTGGGTTATCTGAGATTTTTAATATTTTTCTTTGAATTTCGTCACTTTACTACTATTAAGATCATATAAAAAGGTGATCAAATAAGAATCTCGGTGCAAGAATGGAGAAATAGTCACTTTCGTCTTAATTCAGTAGTAAGATAGTAGATAACTTTTTTACGACATCTCCATGAGCAAATAACAATGAAAAAAAGCAAAACAGTCACAACTGAAGATATTCTTCTTAAGCTATGCCAATCAGTCTCAAACGTACTTACTTCAGCGACGGCTTCACAGGTGTCCTACTCAGCAATGGTTCAAAAGATCAACAAGACAAGCCTTAAGCCAGATTTTGGTTGTTTCGTCTTGTTCGACGGCGGTTTTTCAGGTCTTGTTGTTATCAATTTTACGTCGAAAGCAGCGCTAGAGATCTACACAAATTACATGCGTAATATGGGCATGCCTGAAGACGAACTCGCTGTACTTCATACTTCAGACGAAGTAGGTGATGTATTAGGTGAGTTGATGAACCAGTTGGTTGGCGACTTTACAAACAAAATCCGTAAAGAACTGCAAACTAACATCACACAAAACCAACCGAAAATGCTGGCACTGAACAAGCAAGTGAACCTTTCTGTTGATACTAACTTAGATCGCCCGCAAGCTCGTCGTGTTACTTTCTCTACTGCCGACAACAACATTTTCTACCTTGAGCTTGCAATGGACAAAACTGAATTCATCCAATTGGAAGAATTTGAAATCGCTGAAGACGAATGTCCAGACAGCATTCTTGAAGCGACTCAGAAAAAAATGCAAGAACCAAAGCAGCCAGAGCAAAGTTCAGGCAACGATTCTGCAGCTGATTTACTCGATGAACTTGGAATCTAGTTTGCGAAAGCTCTAGCACATCCTAAAAATCGTGTCACTAACGCCATCAATCCTCTTGATGGCGTTTTGTTTTGTCCGGGACCCGCCGCTTCCTTCCTATATCCTTATCTTCCACAATCGTTCACCACATTCCTACAAATGACTTTTGACTTTGCTGTTGCTCGCCAAAACATGTAAAATGTTGGACTTTTAAAAATTTGCGGTAATGATTAAGTTGTCGATGGATAAGAAAAAAGCCCTAAAGAAAATTGCCAAGTGTCTTGAGCTTGGAAACTCTGCGAACGTCAATGAAGCTGCCAATGCGATAAAAATGGCACATAACTTGATGCTGAAATATGGTCTCGAAAAGGACGATATTGAATTTATCAAGATGGGAAAAACTCAATCCAGTCACCTGTTACCTGCAAATATCAGCTCTACACTGCTGCGTGTTATTCGTGGTATTAACACCAAGTTTGGCGTAGAAGCCGTGTTACTGAATCACAAAGGCCTTAAGCGCGTTGAATTCATTGGTGAAGCCGATCGCGCTATCTTCGCAGCTTTTGCGTTCGATATTATTTATCGCGAACTGAATGAGCACACTGGCCAATTCAGAAACAGTTTTGCGGGCTCGGGAACAGGGACACTAGAAGTAACACGTCGCGTAAACTCTTACGTTTCGGGTTGGGTAGAAGGTGCACTTGAAAAACTGCCTGTTATCACCCCAGACGACGAGTCAAACAACAAGATCAATAACTACATTGATAAAGAGTTCCAAAACATCGACCGCGAAACGTTCAAACAACAACTCAGAGAAGCGATGAAAAACCTCACCGCAGACTATGAAGTTGGTTTGAAGAAAGGTCGAAAACTGTCTGTAAATCGACCAGTTGGCGGAACTCAAGCGGTTAAAAAGATAACTAAATCATAGAGCCACTTTACATTGCTTCAGCGTATTGATAAAAACCACCAATAGGACTTATTGTTGTCTTTCGTAATTCATGCGTTTGACAGAAGTACATGATGGAGAAATACGTTGAAAAAAATCACACTAGCCCTGGCACTCACTGTTGCTCTAACGGGCTGTCAAGCGACACAACGCCAAAACGCGACAACCGGCGAATCTGAGACTAATTCCGCAACTCAAGGCGCTTTAATTGGTGCAATCGCCGGCGCTGTTGCTGGTGCAGCTACGGGTGACGACTCTAAAGACCGTCGTAAGCGTGCACTCATCGGCGCAGCAGGTGGCGCCGCAGTTGGCGGTGGTATCGGTTACTACTTTGACCAGCAAGAAGCTGCACTTCGTGAAGAACTCATGAACTCAGGCGTTCAAGTAGAGCGTGTTGGTGAGAACCAACTTCTACTTCGCCTAGAGAACGGCATTGGCTTCGATTCTGGTTCTTACGCTTTAGAATCAAGCATCCACAAAACACTTCGCGGCGTTGCGCGCATCTTAGTTGAATACCCAGACACTAGCCTAGTGATCGAAGGTCACACTGACAGCACAGGCAGCGAGTCTTCTAACCAAGTTCTTTCTGAGCGTCGTGCTGAATCGGTTCGTGCATTCTTGATCTCTCAAGACGTTGCTGCAGGCCGTGCCATTGCTCGTGGTAACGGTGAGCGTTACCCTCTATGTGACAACAACACCTCTCAAGGTCGTGCTTGTAACCGTCGCGTAGAAATTCAAATCTTGCCGCTTAAGTAGCACGATCAAAGCCCAGTCGCCTTTATCTATTGAATTAACCTCTATATAGTTGCTTGTCAGTCGTGTTGCTTGTTCAAAGTCACACGACTAGCCATATTCATACTGATATTCCGACTCTGGGCTTTTTTACGAGACTTATCTATTGTTTATCCTATCCAACTTTCTGTCATCATCACTTCTTAGAATTCTATTTTTCACCCTCATCTTTTCTACAATACAGTTCTCTACTGCACACATCGTTCATGCAGAAAGCAACGTTGCATTCTCGATAGAATCTCAACCTCAAGATCCAGTTTCTCAATACCAACTAGCTCAAGCTTATGAATCAGGTAATGATGTCCCTTTGAGCACCAACGATGCATTTTATTGGTACTCGCAATCCGCAGAAAACGGCAATGCAGATGCGCAATTTAGGCTGGGTGAATGGTACTTGGCAGGATCAGGTGTAGAGCAAAGCAACAAGCTAGCTTTAGAATGGTTTATTAAATCAGCCTTACAAGGTAACCAACGCGCGCCTATCGAAGTCGCAAAGCTCTACGAATCCTCACTTCAGGAAGAACTCCTAAAACCATTAGATGAAGCACAGCTATGGTATGAAGCGGCCTTAAAAAACAATCCAACAGCCGAAGATGGCTATAACCGTATTCTGGAAGCGCAATTCAACCAGCAACGTGCCAAGCAGATCTCTTCGATTGAGAAGCTCAATCACAACGTCATTGCTGAAAGCAGCACGAATCAGAGGCTATCTAATCCAGAGCGAGCAAGTAGCTCCCCTTCTTATCTGCCCTCTAGAGAGCAGGTAACACGTTCTAACCTAACGTATTCAGACTATCTAATTGGCACAGCCTTAGCCATGTTGATTTCAATTGTCAGCATTATCATGACTCTGGTGATATCAAAAAGAAGACATGCTCTGAAATCGGGTGAATTGGGGCAACAAAAGCAGACACTTGAAGCACAACTTAGCTCGAAGGACTTCACTATTAAGCAGCAGAAACGTCAGTTGCACACGATGTTCCATGAGTTAAAAAAACAGAAAAATGACAACAGCCTGAATAATTTACAAGTAGCCTGCGCTCTATTTGGGTATACACCTAGCTCAATTCCGAATCAAAAAAGCATTAAAATTCGATATAAACAGCTATCCAAAATCTACCACCCAGATGGTTACGGATGTGACGAAGAGATGAAACGTTTGAACAATTCGCTAAAAACCATCCTTAAGAGTGTTGCAAAAACGTAAACAACCAAGCAAGCTCGATTTCCAAAGTCGCAAAGATATCGATTTTATTAGTACTGCAATCGATCCCCCTCTCAAAAACAGGTAACAAACTATTAACTAATGAGTCTTACTTGTGTCATAATTTGCGCCGAAAATACACCTGACTTAAACAGGTGAGGAGAGAATATGTTCACAATAGAAGGCGTTTGTGATTGGTGCAAAAAGCCAAGCCTAGTTAAAAAGCACGACTACCTAGATGGTAAGTGTCATCATGCATGTAAAGAGTGCAATGATATGGCCACCATTGATGTTCGCCAGTTCAATATTGGTGAAATGGAAATGAGAGCAAAACTCTCCCAAGCGACATTGAGATAAGCAACACCGTTGAAATATAAGAAAGCGCCTAAGGCGCTTTTTTGTATCTGAGATTTATCTTCC
>NZ_AJZM02000190.1:0-18503 GCF_000272405.2 Vibrio tasmaniensis 1F-187 | reverse complement strand
TATCTTCTTATCTTCTTATCTTCTATACAGGTGTATACAGTGCTTTTCTGTCAAAACCACTGTGTACACCTGTATAAAGCTCACATTTCTTCAACTTATGAGACAAAACAACAAATTCATTCAAATTTAATTTTTACCATACTTTCAACAACTTAAATAAAAACCACTTACCCAACCAAGCAAGATCGGCCAATAATCCCTCAAAAAACGCTTGATCTTATAAGCAACAAAAACTACTGTATGCGTATACAGCATGTATATAAGGACAGCAAAATGATTCCAGCACACGTTAAAGCACAACACTCTAGCCCGCTAACTCACTGCGCATTTACATCCGTCTCTCGTGACACAAAAAGTTCAAACGAAGAAGCGTTGTTTGCCAAAATGGCGTTGCTGTCCAATCAACATCAGTGGTTACTGTTTACGGCTCAAACACCAAGACCATCGGCTAAACAGTTGCAGCAACATAATGTTTGCTGTGATCGTGTTATTCACATGAAAGCCTCTAATCAAATGACAGAAGTAGAAACCGTAGAGAAAGCCATTCGATCTAAGAATGCGAGCGCGATTGTTGCGAGTGCTTCGATTGATCAATTCAGTCAGCAATACCTAAGAACATTAGGAATGCGCTTTCAGTGCGAAGTCTTCTTTATTGATGCCAATTCAGAGCGTATTCACTAAACCACCTTGCTTAATAACATTTTGGCTCAAAAACATAGCTCAAAAACACAGTCCAAATATACTGCCTTCCCCTGCCCTACAATTCGCCAATTTTTTAGCGGATTGTTAGGCGGGGGTTTTTATTTAAACAATAGATTTAGCAATCGTTTGCTTTTTCTCTGGAAGCAAATAGTAGATTGGGTATAATGCCCGTCTAATCATGTGCACACCGCACTTCTCTGTATGACGTTTGATAAAAGATAGGAATGTCTAAATGAGCCTTGCTGATCAAGTTCTTGCCGTAAATGATGACCTGCCAATCCGTACTGATAAACCTGTCCACAGTGGCAAGGTTCGTTCGGTCTACTGGTTAACTGAAGAAGATAGCCAACGACTAATTAAAGAGAAAGGCTACGATGTAGCACCAGATGCGCCTTTAGCAATCATGGTGATCAGTGACCGTATCTCTGCATTTGATTGTATCTGGCGTGGTGAAGGGAATCTAAAAGGTGTCCCAGGTAAAGGAGCGGCTCTGAATGCTATCTCTAACCACTGGTTCAAATTGTTTAAAGACAACGGCCTTGCTGACAGTCACATTCTTGATATCCCTCATCCATTCGTATGGATTGTACAAAAAGCTCGCCCAGTCATGATCGAAGCGATTTGTCGTCAATACATCACAGGTTCAATGTGGCGTGCATACGCAAACGGCGAACGCGAATTCTGTGGTATCGAGATGCCAGAAGGCCTTGAGAAAGACAAGAAATTGCCTGAGCTACTGATCACACCTTCTACAAAAGGGATTTTGAAAGGTATTCCTGGCGTTCCAGAAGCTGATGATGTGAACATCACACGTAACAACATCGAAGATAACTTCGCAGCGTTCAACTTTACTCAAGCAAGTGACATTGCGCATTACGAGAAACTTCTAAAAGAAGGCTTCAACGTAATTAGCCAAGCGCTAGCAAAAGTCGATCAAACCTTTGTCGATACGAAATTTGAGTTCGGCTATGTGAACGATGCTCAAGGCAAAGAAAAGCTTATCTACATGGATGAAGTCGGTACTCCAGATTCATCTCGCATTTGGGATACTCAGGAATACAATAACGGCAACATCGTTGAGAATTCAAAAGAAGGTTTCCGCCAGTTCCTGCTTAACTACTTCCCTGATCCGGACATTCTTTTGAACAAAGAGCGTATGCCAGAGCGTGAAGCGTTAGCTCGTGACAATGAGCTGCCTCTTGATTCACTGATGTCTCTGTCTCGTACTTATCTTGATATCGCAGCGAAAATCACAGGTGCAGAGATCGTACTGAGCGAGAATCCTAAGCAAGAAATCATCGATGTACTGCGTGCTGACTATGGTCTAGTCGACTGATTGACTGATTGCATTCTAGAAGGCTAAAAAGCTTCTAAACACAAATTTCAGATACTAAAAGGGCCTCATCATTATTGAGGCCCTTTTTCGTGTGCGATTTTTAATACTCTTTGAGCTCGCTCCTAAGCTCTAAGCTCTAAGCTCTAAGCTCTAAGCAATACTGATAGATTAAAGCTTAATAGTAAACTCTTCTCCAGTATTCTCGGCAATCACCAAATGACTGCGCGATTCAATGTACTCGATCTGCTCTTCTTCAAGAGAATATGGCATAGCAACTTTGAGTTCATTGATCCCCTCTAGCTTGGCTAGCTTGAGTAAGGTAACAATGTTTGACTCATCACTTTTACGCGTCGACATCGATTTCAATGCCATCTGCCATAAACGATCTTCAGGGCTGGCTAGCTCTTTAATGCTATCTCGCCAGACGGTACTAAATACTGGCGCAATCGTGGTTAGTGCTTCCAGAAAAGTCCATTTTTTACTGCATGAGGCGCCAAGAAATGTTGTGTAATCAAACTCTACACGCGTCTCTGTCTGTTTATCCATGATGTCCCCCGACACTTTGACAACACAATATACTCAATATCTATCAACTCTTTCTTTATAGCAATAGGATATAGAAGAATAGTCTTTTATGACCTTTTGATTGGTTAAAAAGGCATATAAAAATCAAACTTGTAACAAAATAAGTACTGAAAAAACATATATGCACCTATTTGATTAATATTTTAGAGATAAAACTAATCCATCTATTTGATATCAATTATCCGACTCGCTTTTTTGTACTGAATACGCCAGCCAGACCATGTCGGGAGCTCCCAACGTTTTGGCGATAACTTTCGACTGCCCGATTGATAGTGAACGTAAATCAGCTTGCGTGCCGGCAGGTATTCGACTTCGAGTTGCAAGTCGGCAAGGCTCAATGCAAACGGATACTTTTCCGAAAACTCTAAATAGAGCCAAGTCGGGATACCATCGAATGGAATATCAGCATGGTCGAACATTTCCAATTCGCTCACATCAGTGACACCTAACACTTCAAGCTGTTCTATGAACCATAACTCAAAGTTCATTTGGTCAATTTCTGGAGTGTATTGGGTTTGTTCATTGAGACCGAGTTTCACATACAACTGCCAATGTTTGATTTGTTGAGTGCGAGCTTCTGCAAAACCGGGAAGTTTAACCCCATTCGATACAAGATCGACGATCGGCTTTAACGATAGTTGCCCTTCCGCTGCCACGAGCTTGGTCGTGATCGTGCGGCCGGCATACACCAACGCCATCCCAGTATAGACGCCGTCATCATTCACAATCGTTTCACCTTGCTCCCACTCTCCTAGCTCAGCATCAATGATAAGCTCAAGAGGAATGGGGGCCGTGACCGTCGCTAAGGTCAGTGTTTGCTTAACGCCTCTTCCCGGCAAACTATGGGTATCAAGCACCAACATCGCTTGTTCATTATCAGGGAAACGATTCTGACGGCCGAGTACTACCTCTAAAACTCCATTAGCAAAGGCTTCTTTTCGTTTCAGTCTGCGTACGAACACCAGTTCAGGGTGAAGTTGAACAATAGTGTTAAGCAGTTCAATACGCTGGAAACGGGACGCGACTTCTAATTGAGGAAGTTCAAACACCTCACGCATTTGCTTAGCCAGTCCCTGTGCTTCATTCAATGCCTGCTGATCGATTTCTAGATTTGGATACTCGCGACCGCGAACGATCTGAATCAACAGGCTTAGATCACACCCTTCCTTTTCTTGCTGAGCGAGTGCTTCCAAATGTTCTGCATTGTTCGGTAACTGATACAAGCGAGCCGGAACGGACAACGCAGCTGTGAGATCGACCATCGCTTCTTTTAATGCTTTGGTTTTGATTCGAGTAACGATATCGGCATACAAAGCATCAATCGGCAGCGGATACAGCTTTTTGCCATGCTCGGTAATTTGATGGTCGGCTTTAATCGCTTCCATCGTCAGCAAGGTTTGAGTAGCACTGTTTAGTGATTTTTCAGGAATAGGATCAAGGAAAGACAAGCTCTCAAGCGGAGCACCACAACAGGCCGCGGCCAACATCGGTGAGATCAGCTCTTCACGCTGCAATTCAGGCGGTGTGACTAACTCTAACGCCGCATGCTCACCATACAGACGCACACAAGCGCCGTCCATTACCCTACCCGCACGACCAGCTCGTTGCTTGGCACTGGCTCGTGATATGGATTTAAGCATCAGAGTCGTTCTACCGTTTCGTTGAACGGTGCGTCTTTCTAATCCTGAATCTACCACCACACCAATATCGGGAATGGTTAATGAGGTTTCTGCCACGTTGGTTGCAAGAATGACCTTTCTCAGGCCATAACCGTTAGCATTGATATCGATATTACGACCCGATAACGCTAAATCTCGCTCCTTATCACTGACCGACGCATGCAATTTCACCACTTGGATATCTGGATTTGTCGCTAAGGCTTGTTCGCATTGCACGATCTCTTTTTTACCCGGCAGAAAAACCAACATGTCACCAGAAGATGCTATCAGTTGGTGATTCACTTCTTCGGCAATGCGTTGCTCTAGGTGTCGAATATCGGGCAATGCTCTGGACTCATTCGCTCGGTGTTCAATAGCAACTTGATAAGTTCGGCCTTCACAGCTTATTCGATTCGCATCCAAATAATGAGCAAGGCGTTCCCCTTCGATGGTTGCAGACGTGATCACCAAGCGATGGCTCGCTTTTTGTTTGAGAATCGCCACCAGCAAATCGATATCCCAACGCCTTTCGTGAAATTCATCGACAACGATGACATCAAAGCCAGCGAGTCCATCTTCAGATAACCAACGCAGCGCGATACCGGGCGTCACAAAAACGACGTTAGTTTTCTCGTTGTATTCAGACTCAAGTTTGATCGCATAACCAATTTTGTCACCAAGCTTTTCGCCCGATTGTAGGGCGAGATATTTAGCTAATGAGGTACAAGCTATTCGTCTTGGTTCAACCACCAGTACTCGCCCATGTTGGCAAGCCCAAATTGGCAAACGCGTTGATTTGCCCGATCCGGTTTCAGCTTCTACTACTAGATGAGAATTAGCGATTTGTTCGTGAAATACGTTTTGATAAGCATCGATGGGCAGTAATGACATAAAAAAGAGGCGTCGCGAAAAAGTGTGAGCAAAGTATAACGAATTATGGTGCTAAAATTCGATAAGTGTGGGACATGGGTAAGAATATCATTTTGTTTGCAAAGATCGGAGGTAAACTATTTACAATTGAATAACTAAACCGTTATCATTTTTCGGTTACCCTTTCTCCCATATTAGGCATCTAATGAACAACGATAAACGCCCTCTATATATCCCTTATGCTGGTCCTGCTCTACTAAGTACCCCTCTTCTAAACAAAGGCAGCGCATTCTCTGCTGAAGAGCGCAGTTCTTTCAACCTTGAAGGCTTGTTACCGGAAACAACCGAAACAATCCAAGAGCAAGTAGGACGTGCATACAAGCAATATTGTAACTTCGAAAGTGATATGGATAAGCATATCTACCTTCGTAACATCCAAGACACTAATGAAACGCTTTTTTATCGTTTAGTTCAAAACCACATCTCTGAAATGATGCCTATCATTTACACGCCAACAGTTGGCGCAGCATGTGAGAACTTCTCAAATATTTACCGTCGTGGCCGTGGTCTGTTTATCTCATACCCGAACCGCGATCGTATCGATGACCTACTGAACAATGCGACAAACCACAACGTTAAAGTTATCGTGGTTACGGATGGTGAGCGTATTCTTGGTTTGGGAGACCAAGGTATCGGTGGCATGGGTATTCCAATTGGTAAACTAGCACTTTACACAGCTTGTGGCGGCATCAGCCCAGCTTACATGCTACCAATCGTGCTCGATGTGGGTACAAACAACCCGCAGCGTCTTGCTGACCCAATGTACATGGGCTGGCGTCACCCTCGTATCACGGGTGCTGATTACGATGCATTTGTTGAAGAATTCATTCAAGCCGTTCAACGCCGTTGGCCTGATGCATTAGTTCAGTTCGAAGATTTCGCACAAAAGAACGCAATGCCACTGCTTGAACGCTACAAAGATCGCCTCTGTTGTTTCAACGATGATATCCAAGGTACAGCCGCTGTAACGGTTGGTTCTCTACTTGCAGCATGTAAAGCAGCGAACAGCAAACTATCAGACCAACGCATCACCTTCTTAGGTGCGGGTTCTGCAGGTTGTGGTATTGCTGAAGCTATCATTGCTCAAATGGTGTCTGAAGGTATCAGCGATGCACAAGCTCGCTCTCAAGTTTACATGGTTGACCGTTGGGGTCTGCTACAGGAAGGCATGCAAAACCTGCTTGATTTCCAACAGCGTCTAGTTCAAACCAACGCGAACACCAAAGATTGGGAAAGCGACGGCACTGGTTTCTCTCTACTAGACGTTGTTCGCCACGCGAAACCAACAGTATTAGTTGGTGTATCTGGTGCGCCGGGTCTGTTCAGCAAAGAAGTCATCAAAGAGATGAACCTTCACTGCGAACGCCCTATCGTGTTCCCACTGTCAAACCCAACAAGCCGTGTTGAAGCAACACCAAATGACATTATTCGTTGGACTGACGGCCAAGCGCTTGTTGCGACAGGTAGCCCGTTTGAGCCAGTGGTTCACAACGGCACCACTTACCCAATCGCTCAGTGTAATAACAGCTACATCTTCCCAGGTATTGGCCTTGGTGTATTGGCTGTGAATGCTTCACGCATCACTGACGAAATGCTAATGGAATCAAGCCGAGCACTTGCAACGTGCTCCCCACTTGCTATCAATGGCTCAGGTGCTCTACTTCCACCATTGGAAGAGATCCACACCGTATCTAAAAAGATTGCTTTTGCCGTTGGTAAAAAAGCGATTGAGCAAGGTGTTGCTCTAGAGATCACTGAAGAAGCACTACAACAAGCGATTGACCAGCACTTCTGGCAGCCGGTTTACCGTCGCTACAAGCGTACTGCATTCTAATAAACGTGCTGCGCTTGGAATAAAGAGCGTTAACTACTCTTACAAGAGCCTCTGCAACTGCGGGGGCTTTTTTCTTTACACTGTCTTGTCTTTTTAACTGATTTTTCTCATTTTTATTTGGTATTATCGAGCACTCAAAAATTATTGCTCAGTCAAAGGACCATACCGAGAGTGAAATTTGATTCTCACATTTTCCGTAGCCACTTATTAAAAGCTTACAAAAAACTGCAAGGTTTTCTGTTTGGCGCTTTCCTCGTGTTCTTAATAGGCAGCGCTGCGGTTATTGCGATCGATTATTGGGTTTCATGGCAAGCAGAAGATCGCATCATCTACGATATAGATGAAGTGCCCGAGCTTGAGGTCGCCGTAGTGCTTGGCACAAGCAAATATTTAGGTAGAACACTCAACGACTATTATAAGCACCGAATCGAAGCGGCAATTGAGCTGTTCGATCGTGAAAAGGTAGACCAATTTCTACTGAGTGGCGATAACGCTCATCGCTCTTACAATGAGCCGTGGACGATGAAACGCGACTTGTTAAAAGCGGGCGTCCCCGATGAACGCATCAATCTAGATTATGCGGGGTTCAGAACCCTAGATTCGATTGTTCGCGCCAAAAAGATATTCGATACCGATAACTTCCTAATCATCACTCAGAAGTTCCACTGTGAAAGAGCGCTATTTATCGCTAACTCTTACGATATTAATGCGCAGTGTTTGGCGGTTTCAGGACCAACCCATCATTCAGGAACCTCAATACGTTTACGTGAAGTGTTTGCACGTACCAAAGCGTTTCTTGATCTGTATATTATTGGTACTACGCCAAAATTCCTTGGCCCTAAAGAGCCGATCCAACCCAGTCCAAAACCAGAATCATTGCCGATTCCTAGCCCTATTGCTGACCCCAGTGCAAACCCTATAGCAGACCCCACAGCAAGCCCTACTGAAAATCCGATTGCAACTCCTTCAGTAAGCCCTATTTTAGAACCAGCAGAGACCGATGTGTAGAAAACTACACATTTTGAATTTGTTGCCTCACACTTCCCCATTGTTAAGCAAAAACACACCAACACTCCTTTATTAACTTGAGTAACATTCTCCCAACAAAGTCTGACCCTACATCAAGTCTATATACCTCGAAAATAATAAGCACCGCTCAACGAAGTCGTGCACCAATAAAACGAGGATAAACAAAAGGAGCGTCTTATGACGGCACTTGTTACTACACTGAAACACTGGTTGTTTACCCGCAACAGCATGATATTAATTGGTAATTTCACGCTATTTGCAGTTTTGCTCAATTCCCTGCCATTCGAAGCGCAAGTGAATACGGGTTTAAGTATTCTCGTGTTCGTTGCCATTCTATGGTTAACAGAAGCTATCCACGTCAGCATCACCGCTTTGCTCGTTCCCCTATTGGCTGTCTTGTTTGGTGTATTCAACACGCCCGCAGCACTGGCTAACTTTTCGAATCCCATCATATTCTTATTCATGGGCGGATTCGCGTTGGCAGCCGCACTGAACAAGCAAGAGCTGGATAAAGCGATAGCTGACAAAGTATTGCTCATAGCAAAAGGCAGAATGTCGGTAGCCGTGTTCATGTTGTTCGGTGTGAGTGCGGGTTTATCCATGTGGATCTCAAACACCGCCACCACAGCAATGATGCTCCCTCTTGTTCTTGGTATCATGAACAAAGTCGACCAAAGTGAAGACCGAAACACCTACGTGTTCGTGCTATTGGGTATCGCTTACTGTGCTTCAATCGGTGGTATCGCAACTTTAGTTGGTAGCCCGCCAAACGCCATTGCTGCGGCAGAAGTTGGCTTGAGCTTCACAGAATGGATGGCGCTTGGGCTACCTATCTCAATGATCTTACTGCCAATCACGATGATTATTTTGTACGTGATGACTAAGCCAAAACTTGACCACAAATTCGAGTTAGACCATGCACCTGTCGAGTGGACAAACAGCAAGAAAATCACACTGTCTATCTTCCTTTTAACCGTAACGCTTTGGATATTCGGCAAGCCGATCAACGCAATGATTGGCGGGTTCTCTAAGTTTGATAGTTTGGTAGCGATTGGCGCCATTGTACTGCTTGGCGCTTCTAGAGCCGTGGAATGGAAAGACGTTGAGAAGACAACGGATTGGGGTGTACTTATCCTGTTCGGTGGTGGTATCTGTTTAAGTAACATTCTGAAAGCGACCGGAACCAGCGTATTCCTAGCACACTCACTAAGCGGATTTTTAGAAACAGCAGGTATACTTCTTACGATTCTAGCCGTAGTAGCGTTCGTGGTATTCCTAACGGAGTTTGCGAGTAACACAGCGAGTGCGGCATTGCTTGTCCCTGTATTTGCAACCATTGCTGAAGCGCTGGGTATGTCACCTGTTATCTTATCTGCACTGATTGCGATTGCCGCATCTTGTGCTTTCATGCTACCAGTCGCGACACCACCTAATGCGATTGTATTTGGCTCTGGTCATATCAAACAAAAAGAAATGATGCGAGTCGGTATGGTGTTGAACCTAGTTTGTATCCTAGTTCTGACTCTGTTCGCTTGGATCTTCTGGTAAGCACTAACGCTTATAGAGAAAGCTTTACAGGCAAGTGCTTAGAAACACATATTTATAGGTAAATACTTATAGATAAATGTTTACAGGAATGCCCGCTCAGCTAACAAGATCAGCCAAACGGGCATCTAAAAACAAGAAACGCTTTTCCCTTTTGGTGGCCCCGCGCCACCTTTTTTGTTTTGGCTATTAGGATAAGAGCCATAAAAATGCCACACGTCACATATGCACGTGTGGCTTATAAACCAATAAACTCTACTTCAGATTAGTGGCTCAAGATCACCTGATTTCGCCCTGAATGCTTCGCTTGATATAAGGCTTCATCAGCGCGGGCAATGGTCTCTGTCACCCGCTCTTGTTTCATCTCGGCAATGCCGATACTGCAAGTGAGAGAATCCCCATGAATCCAAAGATGTTGGCTAACCAAAAGTCGGATTTTCTCTGCCTTTCTCTGCGCTTCGCCAGCTTCGGTTTCAGGGCAAAAAACAATAAACTCTTCACCACCCCAACGTACAAGTTTGTCCGTCGCACTGATAGAGCTGCCAACCACCATACTGAATTCACGCAAGATATGATCACCCATCTGGTGTCCGTATTTGTCATTCACACTTTTAAAGTAGTCAATGTCCAGGTAGATCATACTTAACTTGCCGTGGCCTTTCTTCACCTGTTGCGACTGCATTTTCAACCAATCACGAATCGCGTGTCGGTTAAGTATCCCAGTCAATTCGTCACGATGAGCCCTTTCAGAGAACTCAAAGTTTTGCTCTCTCAATGCCCGATTAACGTTCTTTAAGTGATGATGTCTTTTTTCAGCGATCGCGATACGTTTTCTTGAGCGGTGTAATTCTGAAAGCAGGAACACAGTGCCTGTACCCACCCAGATAAACAGCAAGATCAGGAACAGGCTTTCAGCCGAAATATACGAACCCTCAAACTCAATACTTCGAATAATTATTCGATGATGACCTAATTTAGCACCAGAAGCAGTAGCAAACTCAACCATGTTCACATTTGAAAACTCGGGGGCCGAATGCTCTAACGCAATCTCGTTATCCGCTAACCACCACGTCATGACTTGCAAATTTTTGATCGGAATTTCTATCACGCCACCATCGATTCCTGGAGAAAACTCCATCCCGTTATACTTATGTGTATATTCGTCATCAGGCACCGAATAAGCAGGATTGTAATTACGTAGGTACGTTCTCAGACGACCACTAGAATCAGCCTTCGCATGGTAATCAATATTGACTCTAAAGGTGTGGTACTGCGAAAGGTCAAGACCAGTGGTTATGTCTGGGCTAATACGAATCGATAGCCCACAGTAAGGCCACGGATATTCGGATTTTTTAAGCTCACAATCGAGAATATACTGCCCATTTTCATAGGATAATTGGGAGGTACTGACTCCTCTATCAACTTGATCGCTGGTCGCGATAAATTCATATTGTTCAGGAGTAATTGTTGTTATCACACGATTTCCACTTACCTGGTAATACTGCACAATGGCAAGTGTTGCGATAACTAAAAAGATGACTATTTTATGGATCCACTTCACGTCTAAGCTTCCGGCTTAAGGTCCCTATAGTTGGGATTTCACGATAAAAATAAGTTAGGTAAATTAGTGATCTTAATGCCAATAATTTACTAAAAAACGTTATATCACGCCTGAACAAAATGTCATACTATAATTTTAAACGAGCGTTTACTCATCAATTATCCATCGCAATAATCAAGTAATATTGCGTATTAAAACGGACTCTATTTGTTATACTCATCGCATAATCATCGTTAACCGCAGCGACTGCTTACAAGGCGTTCGAGTCGACGAAATAATAATCAAAATACAACGAGTAATGTCATGTCTTTATTAGCAAAAGGAACACTCAGAAAAATGAGTGCTTCCCTTGATGGTGCGGTTACCTACCGTTTACCTGTAGGGGAAGAGTTTGTAGAGCTAAACCCTCTGATTGGAAAAACCATCAACCTTACCCACACTGGTAATATTTTTTGTTGTTCGTGTGGTAAGAAAACTAAGAAAAGCTACTCTCAAGGCCACTGCTTTGTGTGCATGAAAAAGCTAGCAAGCTGCGACATGTGCATCATGAAGCCTGAGACTTGCCACTACGAACAAGGCACTTGTCGTGAGCCTCAATGGGGTGAAGAAAATTGCTTCGTCGATCACTTCGTTTACCTGTCGAACACATCAAGCCTTAAGGTAGGAATCACTCGCCATACTCAGATTCCAACTCGCTGGATTGATCAAGGTGCCACTCAAGGCCTACCTATTTTGAAGGTAAAAACGCGTCAGATTTCTGGTCTTATTGAAGTCGAATTAGCGAAGCACATTGCTGACAAAACCAACTGGCGCACACTGCTAAAAGGCGACGGCGACGATATGGAGTTGGTAGAAAAAGCCAAAGAACTATTGCCACTTGTAGAAGATAAGATTCAAGAGATCAGAACGAAGTTTGGTGATGATGCTATCGAGGTACTCAGTGAGAGCATTACTTCATTGAGCTACCCGGTTGAACAGCACCCAGTGAAAATTGTATCGCACAACTTTGATAAGAACCCTGAAGTGACGGGCGTACTTCAAGGCATTAAAGGCCAATACCTTATCTTGGATACTGGTGTGATTAACATCCGTAAATTTGGCTCTTACGAAGTAGAAGTGTCTGCCTAATTTATAGAACTTAAGCGTTTCTCATAGTGAGAAGCGTTAAGTTAATAGCCAAAAACTAAAATGCCCTCAAGTGATGACTTGAGGGCATTTTTTGTTGTCGATTCTATTCGCTTTCGATGACGGTTTTAGGCGTTAAAGCGCGACTACATCTCCGTCTACACAATTCTTGCCATTGGCTTTAGCGCGATAGAGAGATTGGTCGGTTAAATTCACGAGTGCGTCAATAGTGACACCGTCTTCACACGCTCGGCTATCACTGATTCCGATACTCACGCTAGAGTTAAAACGAATTTGTTCACCCACTTTGAACTCGACTTGATTGAACTGTTGGCGAATCTCTTCTGAAACTTCGAGAGCTGTTTCAAGAGGCGTATTCGGGATAAATATAATGAACTCTTCACCACCCCAACGGCCTGCTACTCCACCAACTTTCTCGGCATTGCGCTTGGTTATACTAGCCAAAGCACAAATTACCTCATCACCCACCATATGGCCATAAGTGTCATTAATCGACTTGAAGTCATCGATATCTAATAGCATACAGACAAGGTAGTTTTTAGAGAACATGTGCTCTCTCAACCATTCATAAATCGCCCTACGATTAAGCAGATCCGTCATTTCATCGAAATTCGCTTGGTGAACCAACTGCTTCTCCAGCATCACCTTTTGAGTCACAATCTGGTAATCCCAATAATTATAAATCATCAAAATCACCATATCCATATGAAATAAATAATAAAAACCCCATCATATGCCATTATTTTGCATTGACGACAATCACCATGACAACTAAGGTGTTTACTAGTTGTCTATCTATAGGGTTTGATTGTGAACTTAAAAACACTAAATGAGCTTTCTTTATTAAAAACTGCTCTGTCAGTCGAGTACTCTAACTACCTAACACTTGCTGCTGAATCCTCAGTCTCAATAGATAGAATACAGCCTGTATTGAATTTTTATACAGCTTACTGCTATTTGGTTGAACATGGTAACTACAGTGCATTGGAAATATTGAATGACTCAAGTTCACTTAATGCACACTTCCAGTCACTCATTGGCTTTGTTTATGGCAATGATGCTATCACTATCAAGCGCAGACATGAGCTAGGTCGTTCACTCAAAAACCTTTTCCGCTACATTGCGCAAGATAAGCATTTAACCCTTGATGAAGTGCAGTTGTCGTTAAACAAAATTTCAGGGGACGCTTCTCGCTGTTTAGCTCAGTTTCGAAAGCTCAATATAGATAAAACAAAAGCTGACTACCTTGATGGTTGGCAGGTGGCATCAAAAGAAGGCAAAAAAATAGAGGCTTACCTTGATACGCTTTATGTGAATTTTGGAGAAGCGTTTACAAACAAGGTTCATCTTGCTCTAAAAAACTATGCTTTTACACAAAATTCATCGTCTCTAGCTAACACATTAAGTTTATTTAGAGTTTTTTTTGTGGGTATATCCACTGTTTATAACGAAAGAGACGGACTAACAATAGAAGCCCTTCTAAGTCGTAATCATGTGCAGATATTTTTCCACAAGGTGTTTAAAGTGCTCTTTGTGCGCTCTCAAGCCGCCCAGAACTGTCCAAAGAGTTTTTATGGCCAATGGCGAAATATCATTAGCCATTATATCGAGTGCTTTGTCAATACGGGGGTTTTCGCTGAGCCTCACAAACCATTCATAGTTCCAGACTGGAAAGACCCAAAAGATGCAGCGCCCATCTTTTCAATTGGTGGCAACGCAACGCAGCCAGAAAACCTTAGATGGTTTGCTAACATCCCACTTATAATTAAAGATGAAGAGGCTGTTTCAATTATTAAGCAACGTATAGATAGAGACATGGCGCATATCAAGCATGTGTGCCTCTTGAAATTTGAGGAGCTTTTAGAGAGAGAAGATAGAAATAATTCTTTTCAGAGCACAGGTATCGTCAAACCACTGAGCAGTAATAGCAGCCTCCCTCGATATAGCAACGTTGTTGGTACAGAGAAGATAGACAATACAGTAGCAACCTTTTACGCACACGGCATAGCTGCAAAAGACCACAACTATCAATCATTTTTGGGGTTTCAAAGTAATGCCAGCCAACTCAACACTGAATTAAATTTACCAACTAAATCAACACTGAACGTTCTTTTGACGCTTCTTGTGATAGAGCACCCGCTGATAACGCCTTCTTGGTTAGCAAAATGGGACTTATTTGATGTAAGTGGCAATATGGTGGGCTATAAGCAAGTTGGTAATCAGTACGTTGCGGTCAGTTACAAATTACGCAAAGGGATTACCAATGCGCAGCAAGAAGTAGTGCTCAATGAGTTCTCTAGAACTATAGTCGAGTTTTTGATACAGCATACTCACATTAGCCGTGAACATCTGAAGCAGAAAGGCGATGCGAATTGGCGAAAGATGATTTTGACTGCAACCTCTAACAGTGCAGTATGCCCAAGCAGTCTCAATACCACTCTTCACTCGGCAATTAATTTTTATGATTGGCTTCAAGATAAATCACTTTTTAATAAGAGCAGTGATATCACCTTGAAAGATGCCAAAGCCATTTCTGACATTCATTCATTACGCTCAATCAGACGACATAGAGGCTTTCAAATTTACTTGGAAACACGTTCTATGGATGCTGTTGCCGAGGCGCTTGGACATGAAAAAAAAGATGCAAATCTACTGACCTCTTACCTTCCTAAACCACTCATGGACTTCTTTAATGCACGCTGGATACGTCAGTTTCAGAACGCCATTTTACTTGAAGCCATGAAAAACTCAGTGCATCTACTTGATGCTGTGAACATGAGTGCTCAAGACATCGAAGAGTTCTTGAACAACCACGGCATTAGCAATATTCCAGAGCATTACGATCAAGGTTTTGTTCAGCAGACGACTAATGATGAAGTTTCTGAATCATTAGCATTTGACCAGTTGACATACACTATCTCGACATCTCTTTTGCAGTTGTTAATGGCAATACGCCTTGTTGTTGAGAGTAGTGATGATGGGGAATCTTTTTTAGATATTGTGGCTCACTGGTATCAATCAGCAGTGTTTGTTTTAGATACCCTGAATTCAGGCAAACACAGTGCTGATGATGTTCTAATGGAAATGCTTGATATTGCAACCAATAACAAACTAGACACTGACTCGATCAAGGGAGCGCTGCTATGTTAAGTGTTGCTATCGACAACTCCTCCATTCCTAACCTCATAGAAAGCATCGTGATAGATCATTCGCTTTTGAATGGTCTAAGTGCCGAGACTCTTGAAGGTATTATCAATTTCTCAGTAGCAAATGATGACTATCGAGTATTAGATATCATCACGAATTTCCATACAGCTATCTACGGTTACGATGACAAACAGCCCGAATGGTTAGAGTCCAGTTTTCCCGCAAAAAAATGGGTACTAACATTTGGTAAAACCCCAAAAACGATACATTGGGATACAGTTTATTTAGACGATGGAAAGAAGCTCACCGATACAAAGCATCAAAAGTTGCTAAACAGCTTTAAATACTGGATCACAGCAGCAGATAACCCACTTGAAAACGGCGGGAAGGTTATTAGCCCCACAACGGCTTATAATAAAGTTGTCAAAGTTATCGCCCTCATCAATGCAGTCTTGCTGCACTCGAAAGAATTGAAGCTAGCAAAATATTACCTTCTGAATGTGAATGATGACTTCTGGTTGAACATTTTGACGAAATACGCCGAACACGGAAATTTTCAAGGTGTGTATGAGATTGATAAGCGCACCCAAATATTACTTAATAAAAACTGTCAGAGTGTATCAGATGCAGACGCACAAGCGTTTAAAGAGAAGTACCCCTACGTTACACAAGACATTGCTCAAGATGAAAGTTTTTTATCTCTAGCAGAGAGAGAAAAGGCGTGTGCTTGGCTCTTTGAGCAAGGCTATTATCATATTGGAGTAGGCCTTAAATATGCTGGCAGCAGTGCTGCGTTGGGTGAGCTGTTGTTTAAAGGTAAGATGCTTTATCACGACATGAACTTCCCCAACTACGCAGAGCTTCACCTCAAAGAGCCAAAACGAAACTCCGAGTATCGTGCTGTTGAGAATACAAACACATCATCAGGTACGACTCAAAAGAGTATATCGTACTACATTGAAGCAATTCGATTGATGAATACCAACCTTGATCGTGAAGATGCGGCAAGTCCTTCAATCCTGTCTGAGCAAGTCAGTGCAAGCCAGATTAGTCAGTTAGTTAGCTTAAAAAAAGCAGGGCGTACTCGCACCTTGCCGCCTACCTTTGTGTTTAATTTGATTCGTCAGTGCTATGAATTTACTAAAGAGCATCTACCTACAGGGGAAGGTTCTACTACTTTACTAGACGAAACGTTAACGCTGCTGTCTAAAGCAAGAAGCAAATCTACTGCAAAAAACTCTAATATATTTCGTCCACACCAAAACTCCCCAGCTTGGGATGAGGAATTGCATCGAGATATGTCTAGTTTGGAGCGGGGTTACTGGCTTCAAACGGATGCATTAAATTCTCTGAGTAGTGAATACCTAAAAAAAGGAGTAACACAGATTCGAGGCTTTGCTGAAGGGACTGAAAAGCGACATGAAAGGATTCGAGCTAATGAGAGCTTGTTTGATTTGTTCTCTGTACTGCAAGGCGCAATACAGGTCTTGGTAGGTGCAATCATAGCTCGGAGACAAGATGAATTAGTCAAGTTGACGTCACATGGCAATCTATCACCTAATGTTAATCCCTTTTCAGAAGAAGGTGCAAAAGCAGAGTACAACCTGATATTTAAGGTGAAAAAAACTGGCTCAAAAGGGGTAAACGCAACAATAGAAAGACCGATTCCCCTATCTATTGCCAAGTTCATCTGGCAACTTGAGCAATTTAATATCAAAGCGTGTGAGTTGAACCTATGTAAAGGAAAGCAATCTCTGTTTAATAATCTCAATTCAAAGCGTTCTCAGTTAAGTCAGGTTGCTCACACTACCTATAATGTGCACCTTGATGCTTTGTGTGATTACCTACAAACGGACTTGGTAGAATACGACAACGGCGAGTACCGCCGCAATTATGTTCGTCAGCACCAGTTGAGACGCTTCTTTGCTATGGCGTTTTTCTGGTCTAAAGGATTTGATGGTATGGATGCTCTGCGCTGGATGCTCGGACATTCAGACATGAAACATCTGTACTACTACATCTCTGAGTCGGAGACAGGGGCGGTACTCAATGGAGCAAAAGCAAGTGTGATTGTCCGTGGTGTTGTCGATTCTGCCTCTGAACTTGCTACGCTCGAAGGAATAGAAGAGGTTCGCAAAATGATTGCCGAGCGCCTGACTGGCGATAGCTCAACCCCAATCACTATAGAGTCGGTGAGTGAAGCAGCAGAAGATTACGATGATGAGTCTTATCTAACCGTTCCTCATATAAGCCAACTTCAAAAAGAGCAGGACATTGAAGCGGAGGTTATCCATCTTTTAGAAGAAGGTCGAATCACGCTTGAGCCAGAGTTCTTTACCATTGAAGGTGCTGATGGAAATACAACTCAAACCTTTAATCTAATTTTAAAAATCAAAGACCTTGATTGAGGATTGGGCAATGAAAGTTTTAGAGAAAAACCAAACTAAGATACTTGAAACAGAAAAGCTGTTAAGGAAAGTAATCACCACCCCTGCTGAGTTTAAAAATGATGAAGAACTCCTAAAAGCGCTCAAGTCTCAATCTGGTATCGCTAAATATCAGAATCAGGAGCGTAATATCACATCATGCTCATTAAACACGGTCAAAAGCATCTCAGAAGCACTTCTGGAAAGAGGCTTCTTATCATTAGATGAACTTCGCATTAATGCAAAACTGGCGATAGAGGCCGCACACCTCGATGAAAAAGCTTCCAAAGGCAACAAACAAACCGTAGTGGGTTTAAAGCACAAAGTTGCTGAGCTTGAATCGGAGCTGGATGCAGCACAGCGTAGCAATTTTTTACTGACGGTTATGGTCTCAGAGCTACGCTCTAGACTAAAACAACTAGCGAATCATGAAGGAACAGTAGAAGAACGACTGGAGCTTTATCGAGAGCACAATCGGAAGATTGAAGCGCAGATGAATTACACTCTGAATGGAGAGGTATGATGGCGGTTCGTAAGCTTAAAGACTTTGAGCAATGGAGTCATCTTGGGTTTGATGGCAAGTGATCTGCTCCAGTAAGACTGG
>NZ_AJZM02000189.1 GCF_000272405.2 Vibrio tasmaniensis 1F-187 | reverse complement strand
TTATCTTATTATCTTATTATCTTAAGAATTTGATTAACTCTTCGTCATCCATCTCTGCTAATTTATTTGCGACTATCCTGATGATATCGCTCCTATTCAGTGTTTTTTCATCATCTAACTGCATTTTATAAGATAATGAGTTAAACCTCTTAAACTGATCGTCTAATGTCCTTTTATCCGTATTTGTTAAAGATATCGATACCGGTTTGGTCAGCTCACTAGATTGTCGAGGGCGTCCCCTTCCCTCACAAGAGGAAGCGTTAGGTTCTGAAGCCTCAATAAAAGCTTCTGCATCTTTAACTTTTTTCTCACTCATTTTTAAAGAATTACGACTCAATTTCATTTTGTACATCCTTTAATAAACAACTGATTTCAGCCTTAGCTTTACTATCTTTCCACTCATGAACACCCACAGCCTCAGACCATGCATCACGATGCGCTTTTCGCTCTGACACTACCGTATTCAATAAGACAAACTCCGGAAATTCTCTTAATAATTCTTTGGCTACCTTTTTCTCTGACTGGCTATTTGTAGGCGACATGTTTATAAAAACACCGACCTTAAGATCTGAGTTGTAATCACGAGCAGTCTCAATTGTATCGGCCATGTGCTCTAATAGTTCTAAATCAGACAAGCTGGCCTTTGTTGGCATTAACATCAAGTCAGCGGCCAACATAGCAGAGCGCATTTCTCGACTATCACGGCCGGCAGCATCTACAATTACGTAACTATATTTTTCAGATTCACGTTTTATTTGCTTTGTAACGTTCCCATCTAAACGAATACAAGGAAAAGCATTCATTTTATCTAACTCTTCTCTACGCTGCGCCCATCGATATAAAGTTGCTTGCGGATCTGCATCGATAAGTAAAATCTCATCAGTTTCTCCATTAAATCTTTCTTTCGAGATTGCGACAGCTAAATTTGCGGCGGTGTTGCTTTTGCCAACTCCCCCTTTTTGATGCCCAAGTAAGATAACCTTCCCCATGTGACGCCCAATTAATTAATAAGATATTAAGTTAATAATATATTAACTTAATAAGAAAAACAACATAATAACAAATATCATCGTATTCATTGCTACAATGAATAGGGACTTCGATTCTCGCACAACTAAAGAACGATAAGAAAACCGAACAGTAAGCGTGTCATGAACACCGCATTCTAATCTTTCAGCACGAAGAATAAGATCATC
>NZ_AJZM02000188.1 GCF_000272405.2 Vibrio tasmaniensis 1F-187 | reverse complement strand
GTACCGTCAGGTTTGATCGCAAGTCCGTCAATAGATTCGTTAAGCAATACTGAAATATGTTTGAATGCTTCTGTCATAGTCTTCTCAGTGAATGGATTGAGCCATTAGTTCGGCAATAATATGTTCTATTAACGTTTTAGTTTACTGATTTCACGCCGTATCTCCACCATATTGTGTATAGGCTTTGGGAATTTTTGACCCAAGCTCATATCAAGATGATGGATTCTAAGGAAATCTAAATAATTAACGTCAATATAAAGCAAAAAACCCATCACTACCGTTAAGTAATGATGGGTTCTTTATATAGGTGGAGTTGACACATACGCCGGGTTCTGTTCCGCTTGCGCGGCGGTAACCATTCGTCTAGGCCTGCAATCGCTCACAGGCTCAAGCAATCTACCCGCCCCCATACGCGAGCAGCGCAATGCGAGGGCCTATTTGATCTTGCTCCGGGTGGAGTTTACCTTGCTACGAACTGTTACCAGTCGCACGGTGCGCTCTTACCGCACCCTTTCAGCCTTACCTGTGCCTCTTCCGAAGAAATGAGGCCATCGGCGGTCTTCTCTCTGCTGCACTTGTCGTGGGCTCGCGCCCCCCAGACGTTATCTGGCACCCTGCTCTATGGAGCCCGGACGTTCCTCCCCTCTACCAGTCTCCCGAAGGACTTCAACGTCAGTTTCCCGAAGGACCTCAACGTCAGTCTCCCGAAGGACATCAGCAAAGCAGCGATTACCCGTTCAACTCCGAGGGCGGATTGTATAGAGATTAGTGTGCAGTGTCTAGCGAGATCACAAATATGCTGCAAACCATTAAGCAAGTGCACGAATTTCACACAATCCAAGCGCAAAAAAAGGAGCGACGGTATTACCATCACTCCTCACAAGCTTTTCAATACAGGTTAGCTACTCTATTAAAAGGTATCTAGTTGTCTAGATGCTCTAGGCCCCATTTGTATAAAGCGTTCTTTTTCAGATTGTAGATTTCTGCCGTCATCGCTGCTGCTTTTTTAAGTGGCAGTTCTTTGGTTAAAATACCCAGCGTGCGAGTCGCTTCGTCTGGCAACTCTGTGCTCGCTTCTTCACGGTGACCGTGAATTAGCAATACCATCTCACCGCGTTTACGGTTTGCGTCTTCTTCAATCCACTCAATAAGTTCACCAAGTGGCAGACCTTGGATGGTTTCGAAGGTTTTGGTTAGCTCACGCGCCAACACAACCTCACGGTCAGGGCCTAAGATCTCTAGCATGTCTTGTAGAGAATCAGTAATACGGTGCGGAGATTCGTAGAAGATACACGTGCGTTCTGCTTTTGCTATCTCTAAGAACTTGTCTTTACGACCTTTGCTCTTTGGCGGTAAGAAACCTTCAAAGCTGAAACGATCAGACGGCAAACCAGACGCACTTAGTGCGGTAATCACAGCACAAGCACCAGGAAGTGGCACAACTCTCACACCCGCTTGACGACATTGTGAGACAAGATGGTAACCTGGATCACTGATTAAAGGAGTACCCGCATCAGAGACTAATGCGATAGACTGACCTTCTAATAACCTTTCGACTAGAACTTGTGCTTTAGTTTGTTCATTATGATCATGTAAAGCGAACGTTCTGGTTGATATATTGAAGTGAGCAAGCAGCTTACCCGTGTGGCGTGTGTCTTCGGCTGCAATAACATCGACACTTGATAAAATTTCAATTGCTCTTTGAGTGATATCTCCCAAATTTCCGATTGGGGTTGGCACAATATAGAGAGTTGGGCTCTCTGTGAGCAAGGTTTTGTTATCTGTCATTTGTTTACCATCACTTCAACGATTAATATAGATACAAATTTATACGGAATTTAAAGAACTCATGGCAACGATGAACCATAAGAGACTCAGTGTACCACGCTTACTCACTCCAATTGCATTAGCAATTACATTGGCGGCTTGTTCTTCAGGTCCTCAAGCACCAACGCGTGTTGATATTACACTAGATCCAGCGCAATCAACTGAAAGTTACATGATGCAGGCGGATAGTAGCAAAGGAAGTCTACAAAACGACTGGTTAATCATGGCGCTTAAGGCTTCTGTGCAAGCTGGAAAAACCGATCAAGCGACTCTGCTGATCAAACGCTTAGCCAAACAAGAGCTGAGTGAAGTTCAACAAGCAGAATGGCAACTAGCTCGCGCTCAACTGCTGGTGAATAACTCGCAACCACAGCAAGCGTACAGCCAACTGAACTTTCAACCTTGGTGGAAGCTTCCGAACGAGCAATGGAAAGATTATCACGAGCTACGCGCCAACATTTCTGAAATACAGAATGAGTATTTCGAAGCGAGCCGTGAGTTAGTCCTTTATTCTGAATATCTGGACGCTAGCGACGAAAGCCAACAGCAAACGGCCGACCGTATTTGGCAGAACCTGAATAGCTACTCTCAATACGAGATTCTAGAACTGAAAACATCGCCGACAGAAGATGTGCTTTCAGGTTGGTTGCAACTGGCTATCTACA
The DNA here is from genome assembly GCF_000272405.2 of Vibrio tasmaniensis 1F-187. Taxonomy (GTDB): domain Bacteria; phylum Pseudomonadota; class Gammaproteobacteria; order Enterobacterales; family Vibrionaceae; genus Vibrio; species Vibrio tasmaniensis_A. Next base: position 1,843 of record NZ_AJZM02000188.1, on the reverse strand, counting down.
TGAAGACGCTGAATTCGAACCTTCCAAACCTACAGGAAACCCTGACTGATTGGTTGGCAGAGAATCCTCAGCACCCTGCGGCTACTTACACACCTCAAGCGATCACCGACATATTAGCGTTAGAAATCAGCAAACCAACCAGCACTGCGCTACTGCTGCCGCTAACAGGTAAGTACGGTAAGCAAGCACAACTTGTGCGTGATGGTTTCATCTTTGCGATGATGAATGACAAAGAGCGTGAAGAAGATGCAACGTTGACCGTAATGGATACCAACGTACAAAGTGCCGCTGAAATTAAAGCGAAACTGGAAGAGAATAACGTTGATTTCATCGTTGGCCCTCTGATTAAGAGCAATATCACTAAGCTTCAACAAGCGCAGAAAAACCACGAAAACTCGATTCCAGCATTAGCTCTTAATATTCCAACTCAGCTAGAACCAGATACTAATATTTGTTATCTCGCTTTATCGCCAGAACAAGAAGTCGCTCAGGCTGCGAAACACCTTTTTGCACAAGGCTATAAGTACCCACTTATTCTTGCACCCAAAGGACGCTTAGGTGACCGCGTTAAGCAAGCATTTAACGAAGAGTGGCAGAAATACAGCAACAACGACGTTGCAATCAGCTTCTTCTCTGACAAACGCCAACTGCAGCGTAATGTGAATCAGATTTTCGGTTTACAAGAGAGCCAACAACGTATCGCTCAAATGGATGGGCTACTTAACTTAGACCTAGAAACAGAGCCACGCAGTCGTCGTGATATCGATTCTGTCTACATTGTCGCTAAGAACTCAGAGCTAACACTCATCAAACCCTTCATTGAAGTTGCAATTAACCCTGATGCTAGCCAACCTGCACTGTTTTCAAATTCACGCAGCAACAGCGGTGACAAGCAATATGAAGACCTAACGGGTGTCTTCTACAGCGATATCCCGCTATTGGTCGAGAACAAAAACGAGCTTAACAAAGCGCTTAATGACCTATGGCCTTCACACTCGAACAGCCAAAAGCGTCTACAAGCTCTAGGAATGGATGCATACTATCTAATGGATGCACTACCACAGATGAAAGCCGTACAAGATTACAGCATTACAGGTGAAACCGGCGTATTAACCATCGACAACAACTGTGTTGTTCAACGTGAAATCAGCTGGGCAGAGCATGGGGCTTTTTAGCCGTAAGTTCCTATCCAAGCCAACAATCACCCACAAACAAGTGGGTGATAAATACGAGACCGTGGCAAAGAATTATTTAGTTCGCCACGGTTTATCGTTAATTGAACAAAACTTCATAGCAAAGTGTGGCGAGATTGATCTTATAATGCGCCATAACAATACGGTTGTGTTTACTGAGGTAAAATACCGCAAGCAAACACGCTACGGACATGCCGCTGAAATGGTGACAGCCAAAAAGTCACAAAAGCTACTCAAAACAGCCAATGTTTGGCTTATGCAGCAAGGCTTGTCGGTACACTCTACAGATTACAGGTTTGATATCATTGCCATCGAAGGGCCGAATGACACTATCGACTGGATTCAAAACGCGATTACCCAAGGATAAACATGCTAGACAGCATCAAAGAAAGTTTTACAGAAAGTATTCAAATCCAAATTGCGGCGGCAGAAGCTCTGCCAGACGCAATCACGCATGCCGCTCAAGCAATGGTTGCAACCCTGCTTAACGGAAACAAGATTCTTTGTTGTGGTAACGGTGGTTCGGCATCGAATGCTCAGCAATTTGTCTCTTGCCTACTTAATCGCTTTGAAACCGAGCGTCCTAGCCTTCCAGCAATGGCTCTCACTGCTGATAACACCACACTAACGGCGGTGGCAAACGACTACCA
>NZ_AJZM02000187.1 GCF_000272405.2 Vibrio tasmaniensis 1F-187 | reverse complement strand
CATTGAATTACGCAACAAAGCCCTTAATATCCGCTCGCTTCGGGCGTTCTCTCGTGAATTAACACTTGAGGAACTTGAAGAAGCACTTAAGAAGTTAACGACCGTCTTTCTTAAACGCCAAGAAACAAAATTCGCTGAAATCGTAAATCACATCAAGGTTGATGTTGAAGCTCTCATAGAAGCTCTATCAGGAAAATCAAAAAAGAACACAAAAGGTAAACGTAAGCCTCGCCCTGCTAAATATAGATACACCGACGGGAACGGCAGAGCACAAACATGGACTGGTCAAAGTCGCACCCCTTCCATAATTCAAGAACAGCTTGATGCTGGTAAATCACTTGATGATTTCTTGATCGCGAAATAGTCGCTTCTTTCCCCCCTCCTGCAGTAGGAAGATTTGATCTTGTTGTTAACAACAAGATCAATATTCATATAGAAACGAAACAGAAGCCTTGTTTAAGTTAGTTCGATAGGCCTGAAACCGAAGGCGGGATCCCCATCCTTATTAATGATAATATTAAACGCAGTATTTGGGGAAAATCTCCTAGATTGAATCATTATCTATAAAAGTTAAGTCCTAAGACACCCAATGAAGGCGATATATAAATGGCAAAAAAAAAACGAGCACTCACTTCACTCACTCTTTTTTACAGCCAAGTTTTCTGCAAGGTGATTGCAGCTTTGTCTGTTCTCATTTTAGCTTCCTATCTTTTTGATATTAAATGGCTCTATCGACCAACAAGCCATGGGGCAGCTACGCATCCTATAACTGCTTTTATCTTTTTACTTCTTTCTTGCGCCTGTATTTGGCGGAAAAAGAGTCTGAAGATAACCAGAAGCCTCGTAAGCCTTGCTTTTTTCATACTTGTCATTCGTTTCTATCAACAAAGTACTGGAATTAATTTAATTGACCCTGTTCTAAGTTATTTCATCTTTTTTGATACCCCACTTCACGCAGAGTCTCCCATCGAGATGGGGTTTAATACATCAGTAATGCAACTTTTTGCTGTCATAGCCATTTTTTTCCTCTTAAATAGACGTCCTTGGTATCTAATACAAATTTTTGCCATTACCGCTATTTTCCTCCCATTTGTCTCAGCCGTTGGTTACGCTTATGGTATTGATTCATTTTATGGCCAGATGTCTCCGGTCACCACTATATTAGGGTTCTTTTTAACCATATCAATTTTTGGTCTCACAGCCCACCGAGGCGCACTTAAAACACTCTTATTACCTACTTTAGGAGCGAAAATAGCGCGTACGCAGTTAATCTTTGGGTTGTTATTTTGCCTAGCTGGCGGCTTTCTCACCACTTATATTTTGGATGATGAAACCAGCGGTTTTGCTATCTATGTAGTGGTGGTCTGTACGTATATCACCTTTACAATGCTGGCTAGTGGTATTACTTATGAGCAATTCGATAAACGTAGACGCCTCCTTGAAAAACAACTCCATAAATCCGCAATTACTGACCGGTTAACTGGATTGTATAACCGATCAGAGTTCGATCAAAAAATCCAAGCAGTATTTGAGCAACAAAACCTGAACCAGGAAATAAATAGTTTACTATTAATAGATATTGATTTTTTTAAGCAATTCAATGATACCTATGGGCACTTACTAGGGGACAAAGTTTTGCAGCTCGTCGCTAATGTTCTGAAAAACAATACACGCTCTTCTGATCTAGTTTGTCGTTATGGTGGAGAGGAATTCACTATTTTACTTCTTCAAACAGATCTTGAAATCGCCAGCAAGATCGCTGATAACTTAAGAATATTGGTGAGTGAACAAAACCTCACAGCCCCCCTAGAATACGAATCAGATCAGCAAGTGACCATCTCTATAGGATGCGCTAGCCTCTCACAAGCGGAGACAGTCAAAGAGGTGATTAAGCTAGCGGATAATGCTTTATATGAAGCAAAGAAACAGGGGCGAAATAGAATATGTCTCGCTCACGATAAGAGTGAACGCAAAACTTATGACAATTTTTAGCGGCATCGAGAAATCCTAAGAGCGGTTTTTTTGCGTAATTAAATTTAGAG
>NZ_AJZM02000186.1 GCF_000272405.2 Vibrio tasmaniensis 1F-187 | reverse complement strand
TTAATTACGCAACAAAGCCCATATTTCATGTCATCTGCATTGATTTCACCAGCAGCAATATTGGGAATTCTTAGAACGCCCTTACCTGTTGACTCATAAGTACACTTTTTAGATGTTCCGTACTTAGGATCATCAATAATTTGGCCTAACTTAACATAACACCACCCTGCAGGAAGCTGAGGGAAACCAGAAAGTTCACTTTCAGTTAACGAATCAACGACTTTATACTTTTCTTTCCACTTATCGTTCTTCGGTGTTTTTCCATTCCCTTCAAAGGCTTTAAGCTGCTCAACTTCCCAGCTAGCTCGACGTTCACCAAGAATGCGATCTAGTAACGCATCCGCAGGCTCTAACTTGTCTGCGTTTTGCGCACGCCATTGCTCTGTTAGTTTTCCTGTAACTGCATCTTTTAGAACGGATTGACGGTATTGCTGTAGTTTCGACTTAGCGAGCTTAAGGCCTTCAACACCGGCATCGATGTGAGAAAATAGTTCTTCAATTTTTTCTACAATTTTTTTTTGCATCGAAATGGAGGTTAAAGGTACTGGTAACTTTTTTGACTCGGCAAGAGCAAGAGTTAATCGGCCAGAGCCTGTGGCTCTTTTATGAGATAAATAGTTTATTTCAGGCGAGTTCATCCAATACTCTAAGTACTTAGAATTTATAAACTTATCTATAGGTTTAGCTAAACCTAAGCCAACAAATAAAGAGACCTCTTCCTCAAAATCAATTCGCTTGGCATAACCTAGAGTACCAATTCGGGGAAAAAGAATATCTCCAACCTCTGGATTACATCTTTTTGTTAACTGTTCATGCTCTTCTTCTGAAATATACTTTTCGTAACTATCCCAATTAACCTTCTGAAATGGTTTAATATTCTTAATTGATATAAACCTAATCCCGCTACTTTTATAGTTAGGCGTTTTATGGGTCCCATCTGTTATTTTGGAACACACATCATCGAGAGTGACCTCAATCCAGCCTTCTGGTAATTTCATATGCTTGTAATCTCTACGCTATCAAATAGCCATTCAATTCATTCACTACATTATCTAACTTGTCGCCAAATAACTGCTTGGCTTTGAACACACCACCTTGTTGGTTGAAAGGAGCGTACTCAAAGTCTTCTATCATCATTTCTGCATTTTGTGCGATTTGTTGCTTGATCATTTCCAGCCACTCAAGCTGAGCCTCATTAAATTCGACGCCCGTTTGCTGTTGTTGGCTTAACCATGTATCAAAACGACGTTCTACCACCTCTGGGAATGGTTCGAGTACATCTTTTAAGCCCGTAGCATAGCTAACTAGACTTACGATATTAGTTAGCAAGGTCGCAGGTGGAACACCCTTTACTTTTGAAGCTTCGAGCTGCTCATACGCCTTCCACACTTCAATAGGGGCGAGATTATAAGGCGGTGCTTGAATGTTTTCAGCAAGTTCTTCAATCTGATCGTAACTCAAATGTCGTTGTTGATACGGTTTGCTGTAAATTAACTCAATTGCAGTAAGTTCATCTTTGTTATCGTCCATGAACTGTTTAAAACTGTTGATGATATGTTCTGCTTTTTCAGCGTCAAAGCCTGCATCTATAAACTCATCTGCACTTTCATCAATGATTTGATCGGTATTGCGCCTTACCTTTTCCACTAACTCTCGTACATCGGGATTATGAAACGGTTTAACAGCTGCATCCGCAAGAGGCTTATACACTTGATCTCGTTGTTCAACTGTTGGCGCATCGGTACCAAACTCCGCTATGGCTTCTTGTTCTAAATTGTCTTCATTCGTTGCATGAATAAGCTCACCAGCGACAAGTGCCAAAGGCTTACCCATCAGTTTGGTCATTTCAGAGCGCTGCTTATCATCCAACTTAAGATCTAATCTAATTAATCGATTCCCCAAGCTTCGCAGAGTATCGGCATCACGATCACCCCTTGCGATTTGTTCCATTAGCTTTTCCGTTGATACAGACGGCTTCTTTTCCATTGCTTGGCTTTCGGTTTTATCCGACTCGGTCACTCCGACCGCATCAACTAATACAAACTTGGTTTTCGCTTTTGCATCTGGCGTCACTAAGTGCAGAGAACTGACATCTATAACTCTTGTACCACGGCCTTTCATCTGCTCGTAATAGGCTTGGCTACGGACATCACGCATGAAGATAACGCACTCTAACGGCTTAATATCCGTACCCGTTGCGATCATATCTACGGTCACGGCAACGCGTAACCTAGGGCTTGTACGAAATTCAGCGATAGTATCTTCAGCTTTTTTCTTACCAACACGATAAGTCACTTTCTTACAGAAATGATTATCTTCGTTGAATACCTCTCGAACCTTATCCACGATACGGTCTGCGTGATCGTCATCTTTAGCAAAAATTAGAGTTTTCGGTACCCACGAACGCTCACTAAAACAGTCCGGTAAGCATTTATCCTTAAACGCGGTAAGAACGGTGGTTATTTGGTTTGGAGCTATGACACTTCGATCTAGTTGCGTTTTGTTATAGCTCTGGTCCTGATCTAGGATTTCTTGACGTTTTTTCTTAGTTAACCGGTCACGGATCTGTATTGCAGTTCCTGCCTCTATCAAATCGCCCTCTTCAGATTTTTTGGTTTTGATTCGGTAGATATCGTACCCAACATTTACCTTATCAATCACCGCATCTTCATGAGTATATTCAGACACTAAGTTTTGATTGAAGAAACCGATCGTTTTCTTAGTTGGTGTTGCAGTTAAACCAATTAAAAAGGCATCGAAATACTCAATTACTTGTCGCCATAGGTTGTATATTGAACGGTGACATTCATCGATAATGATTAGGTCAAACGTTTCAATTGGTATCTCTGGGTTGTAGCTTATTGTTCGAGGCTGTTTTGAATCACTATCAACTTCCACTTCATAACCTGAACGCTCATCTGCATCATCATCTAGTTCTGAACCAGACAGCTGGGAATAAAGACGCTGAATGGTCGATATAGTGACTTTGGTCGTATCAGCGACACCAGTTGTGCCTAGAAGGTTTACGTTGTAATGAGATGTGAACTTTCGACCGTCAAGTGGCGTGTCATATTGCTCAAATTCTTTTTTGGCCTGGCGACCTAAGTTACCTCGGTCCACCAAGAACAACACTCGCTTAGCTTTTGCGTATTTAGCTAAGCGGAATATTTGCGTCACTGCTGTAAACGTCTTTCCAGAACCTGTCGCCATCTGTAACAAAGCTCTAGGCTTGTTTTTTTTAAGTGACTCTTCAATACCTTTCACTGCATCAATTTGGCATTCTCTCAGGCCTTCAGTATCAAGCTCTGGTAAATCCAGCATACGTGCGCGAAGTGTTTTCTCTTCCTCTAGCCACTTTTTCAATGTTTCTGGTTTATGAAAATGAAATACGTTTCGACTGCGCGCTTTCGGATCACGGTAATCGCAAAAGCGAATTTCTTCACTTGTTGCTTCGTACGTAAACGGTAAATCATCCATCCAGCGCTGTGTGAATGCAGACTTAGACAGACTGTAACGCTCGCTTTGTCCCGCAACCCCACCAAGAGAGACTCCATCCTTTTTAGCTTCTAGAACACCACATGCTTTGCCATCAACAAAAAACATGTAGTCTACGGGGCCAGTGGAAGTGTCCATCTCTCTGATGGCAATCCCATGAACGCCTTGTTTACCTTCGTAAAGATTAAGACGTTTTTTATCTTGGATGCTCCAACCTGCATCAATTAGCTTTTGGTCTATGACTAACCTTGCTTGATCTTCTGGCGTTAATTTTTTATCCATAGATATTACCCTTCAAAAAACTCTTCATCGATTCGTTTGATATACAATACCTGCTCATCTCGGCTACCAATGTTGTAGCGAAGCATCAATCTTGCTAACTCTTTACCGTTGATTAGCACTATGCGCATACCTAAGTCTTTCGCTGTCTGAGTTGCTGATGAGGTAAACTCTGATGTAGTGATGAAGATACCTTTCTGTGCTTTCTTCAGATTAAGCGCACCAAAAAAGTCTCGGATTTCACCAGCACCAACGTTATTGCCATCCGCATAACGTTTCGCTTGAATGTAAACCTGATCAACACCAAGTGGGTCTTGATTAATCACACCATCAACTCCGTTATCGCCACTCTTTCCTAGCGTATGAGCCATACCCTCATCGCTTCCGCCATAGCCCATTGCTAATAGCAGCTCGATAAGTAGTTGCTCGAAGAAGGCTGGGGACACTTTACGTGTTCGAGACAAGATGTCTGAGGCTAACGCGTCATTAATCTGTTTGTAAGCAGCTCTTAGCACTTCATCTGGCGTCGCATCATTATCAGACACAGTTGTATCTTCGACGTTGTCTGAATCACCGTTCTTTTGTTTAGTGAACGCATTGAAGTCATCAAAACGTTTAAGGTATTGGTTATTGATCTCTTCGCCACTGTTTAGAGCGTCTTTTCCCAAGTCTGTTATCACGAAATGACCACGCCTTGTTGAATCCAAAAGCCCAGCTTTGGCTAAATAAGTTTTGGCCCATCCAACTCGGTTGGTAAATGCAGCTTGTCGCCCACTAGGAAGAAGCTCTGTTCTCTCGTCTTCAGACAGATTGAATTGCTCAGCTAGCAAGTCTATGACTTTGCTAAGCTTAACTTCTTCATTTTTGGCAGCCTCTAACACTGGCTTCATTAACTCTTGATAACTTGGAAGCACTACAAACCCTAACCATGTTGACTTTTAATTTCGGCAATATACCCGAATATACAATCAGTTACATTGATATACGTTACGTTTATTTAGACTTACCAGCGAGCCCAATTATCAATGCACCTAAAGCGGCTCCTGCAATGAAAGTACCGACATTGCTCCCTTCTTGAGATTTAGCCTTTGTCGTATTACCTCTCGGTTGAGACTGAACGGCTACCTGTTCACTTTTTTGAAGGTTGTTCACCGTATTCACAACAGAGTGGAATAGTTCTTCTGGAGCTATACCAAGAGCTTTGGCACATTCGAACATCTGATCAACGGAAAACGTAGATTTTCCAGACTCCAAACGGCTATAACTCGCTTGTGAAAGCCCCATAATGTCAGCCAAAACGCTCTGCTCAACGCCTAACTCTTTTCGCTTATTCGCAACGACTACGCCCAAAATAGATGAATATGAAACCATTTTATCTTGCATTTTCACCACCAATAACAAAAAAACACTTGATCAATTAAGTGCATAGGTATAAGTTAAATGAATTGATATACGTTTTACGCATTTCAATGTTAATTTTGAATACACATACTTTAAATCAGAAAGGAAAAATTATGAAGAATAATCTTAGTATTGGTGATCTACTTTATCGTTCAAAGCTGCTTGTGGAGCATGCTGGAATTTATCTAGGAAAAGGGCGAGTGCTTCACAACTCTCCAGATGGAAATGTAGAAATTTGTGCCTTAGAAGAGTACGCAAATGGGAAACCAGTGAAAGTAGTCTTAAGCCATTTAAGTGAAGAACAAAAAAATGAACTGTTTTATCAAGCAGAGCTGTTGATCAAGAAAACTAAAAAATATGGGTTGTTAGCAAACAACTGTGAACATCTAGCTTCTACAGTGCTACATGGCAAGCCATCAAGCGAACAGCTACAAGCGGCAGGTCTTGGCGCTGTTGCAGGCTTACTTTTGGCTAGCTGCAATCAATCAAGGAACTCACTGTTGTATATGCTAGCAGGTGGACTTATTGGGTGCATCGCTATCAATGCGGCTCGTCAATATGATCGTGTTTTATAACAAAGAGAAGTGGGACACATAGTGCACCACTTCTTTCTTATTCGGTCCTAATTAGTGTTACACATTAATCTTTTGTGTATAGCCACAATTTTTATCTGCATTTTTTCTATATGTCGAACAACTCCAGAACTGACCGTACTTACCATTTCTTAGCTTCATCTCACTCCCACAACGCTTGCAGAGCGGTCGAATGTCGCCACACTCTTCGTTAATGCATTCCTGAATGCCGGGCTTAATTGTACTGCTCATCGGGCTGCCACAGTGGCTACAAGGGGTTTCTTTGTGTTTACAACGAGGATAGAAAGAACAGGACAAAAACTTACCGTAGCGACTAACGCGCTCTTTCAATATTCCTGTTTTACAGCTGCTACAAGAAATCTGTTCAAACAGTTTCTGTACAAACGATGCATCAAATTCATCGGTATCTACGAAATATTTGTTCTTTATGAGTTCGACAACAAAATCACTGACATCAGTCATATCAGCTAATAGGTACGCTCTATGTTTTGCTCTGGTTAAAGCAACATAAAAAAGACGTCTCTCTTCAGCAAATTCGTAATCATCACCTTTAGGTAATAACGCGTCCACCAGCGGAGGGGTTACTTTTTGAGACGGAAAGCCGTGCTTACCCGTTGTTAATCCCGTAATGATTACATAGTCAGCTTCTTTACCCTTAGAGGCATGGAATGACTGACAGGTAATTTGTAGTGATGGGTATTGTCTATTAATTTCTTGAAGCTGAGTATAATCAGGCATTTGATGCCAAAACCTGGCTAGGAGATACACCTTATTCTGCGCTGGTTTACCTGAGGTATGAACGCAAGCCAAAACAGCATTAAGCGCTTTTTCTAGGGGAGATACACCTTGTTCATTTCTGCCTTGTCTGAGGATCGATACAGCAGGCTTGTTAACCTTAATAAGGGACTGAATGTCTTTTTTAATTTGTACTGGGTTTCTGGTGACAAATTGCGTTGCCACATCTCCAATCGCACTATTAAAACGAAACGTTAAATCCAATTTTGTTTCCGAAGTCGCACCGAAATACTCAACAAAATTCGTAGTCAGCTTTACGTCCGCGCCACTAAAGCGATAGATAGCCTGCCAATCATCCCCAACGCAAAATAGTGACGTACCAGGCAGTGAATCACGCAACGCTTTGACTAGCCTAGCTCTGGGCTCTGAGATGTCTTGAAACTCATCTACTAAAATGTATTTCCAGGATGAAACAAACTGTCCGGTTTGGACATACATCAATGCTTTACTGATCATGTCATTGAAATCTATCCACTGCTTTTTACGAAGAAACAGCTCATACCGATTGTGTAATGGATACAACAGCTCTAATGCTTTCTCTGTTTGCTTAGGATCGATTGAATTTCTAATGACGTTCTCTATCGCAATATCATCAAGGCAAGCCGCTTTGTACATATCCACCAAAGCACTAAATAATTTAGCCAATTCTGTTACTTGGCCTAACTGGCGAAGGTTATTAAGTAAATCCTGCGGAGGGATGGGGTTAAATTCGACTTCACGCTCCAACAATTTATTTTCAAGCACCTGAAGAAGCTTTCCAACTTTATGCTGGTGGTAGAACACCTCAACATAACCAGTCTGGTATTGCTTGTGCGTTTGGCGTTTCCATTCAATCGACTCTTGATAGCGAACTTTATCAATCCACGGGGCTGTATTACCGTGCTCATCAGTACCGTAGTATTCAATGTAGATGTCGTGGTCTGGTAAATAAAAATCTGGGTGATATTGACGATATTGCTCTGTACTTACGTCAAATCGATAGCTCGCCTCATACTCATAATTAATTCCGTTTCTAAATAACCAGTTGGCAATGACAACCTCACCGTAACTCTTTACCTGGTCCCCTTTCAACGAACGGATGTCATTGTCAGTTAAGTACTGTAGATACTCACCTTCACTTTGAAACTCAAAAGGGTTCTTATCAACAAAGTAATACGAGCTGAAGTACTCAAGTAAAGACTCACGGTAGCCATCATCAAGCATGAGTTGCTCTAGGTTATCGTTCATCCATTTTGATTTAGCTTTAATGTCGTCTTCAAATGGGGATAGGTTTGGTTTTGAACCTTCAACTTCAGCGATAATTTTCATACCCAAGCTATGGAAGGTGCTGGCTCTCACGTCATCAAAACCCAGTTTATCTTTGATGCGCTCGTCCATTTCCTTAGCTGCAATACGGCCGTAAGCCAACAGCAAGATATCATTTGCAGTCGCTTGATCACTATTAATCAGATACCCAGTTCTACCAACCATAACACTTGTTTTACCGGTACCTGCTCCAGCTAAAAGTAGATTGTTGTCGTTATCCGTAATACAAGCGATTCGCTGCTTCTCTGTTAACGGATTAGATTCAACGTTGTCGAAAAACACTCCGTATTCTGTTAGCTGCTTTTGGACGTAGGCATAGCGCATATTCTCAATATCTGACGCCTTCCAGGCACAAATCACATCGAGTGTCTGAGCGACCTGTTGGGCTAGTTCGCTTAACCCTAAAGCTGACCGCCACCCCTTCCACCTTTTCGCTTCTTTATTTGCGATTGTTTGAAAGCTTTGAGTTTCAGACGTTCTAATAAAACTTACAGCAGAGGCGTTTTCCACTTGGTCCAAAAATGGAATCAGTTTCTGAGCGCTACTGTTGGCCCAAAAAGGAAAGAAAGTGTGTTTGTGTCGATGTGCAAATAGGTAGCTCAACATCGGAACGGACAAACCGACGTCATTTGTTTCAAACGACAAAACGCCACCTGAAAAGCCTAATTTGGCTACTGGAGGAGCAACTATCGTATCCCACTTGTACAACGTTTTTATATTGTCTTTGAAGATGGTAATACCGTCTTCGTTAACGTTTACCTGTTGTCGCTTGCCAAGAAGGTGTGCCAAAAAGTTGGTTTTGAGGAGAAGTTTCGTCATTAAAAATACAATCGCAAAGTTGGAATGATAACGTTATATGCAACTGTAGTTTACATGACAAAGTATGAACTATAGTGATCTACATCGGTATTGAAGGGAATAGAGCTCTGACTTTTACCCAGAGCCCTCTGAAGGTATTGAGCAAGAATTCAATTAGCGCCCCTTAAATAACTCGCCTCGATGATAACGAAGGTATGGTCTGTGATCCGGCATGATTCTAAATGCCATATCGTCCTTTAAACCGATCATATCCGGAGACTCCAAGTAGCTTGAAATCAGTACCTTTCCGTGATCATCAAAGGAGATAAAACCGAGATCAAACGCTTTATCTAGGTTGGCAAGAAGCAGCAAACCATTAAATCTATCTAATCGCTCTTCATTACTAGAATCTCGCCAGGGTTTAATGTGTGAAGCCAATAACAGCTGTGTATTTCGATACCCTGTAATGGCGCAACCACCCCACATCTGAATCAGTTTTGATCTAAAGTGTCCCTGCCCTACTCTTGTATTAATCAAAATAGTCTTTTCAGTTTCGGACAAAGTTTTGTCAGTCATCACTTGTTTGATGTCTGCGTTAACATCGACTTGAGATAGGTCAGCTAAAAACTTGTGGTAATGAGACAAAGCGGCGCTGTACATCCCCTTCCCCCTAGAGTCACAAATTCGAAACTGTTCCAACTTTCTCGCTTTTTCTTCATAACCAACAAACTCACGATACGAATTGATATCAGTAAGCGGTGCTTCTAACTCACCAACATCCATCAACCAATTAGATATCGAGCCTCTTATGGCTCCAAGGTAGTTCTTCGCGGTTTTTTCAGATTTACCAATATCAATCAACCACTGATGATATAACGTCGCTAGATCAGATAGATTAGAAACTAAAGCATCTTTTAGTTCGTTAGAAACGATATAGCTTTTCATGTAGCTAAACAGCTCATCGTCAATATATGCGTGGGAGACCGCCTTTGCTGAATAACGACTGGTTGACGTACTGTCATAACCGTCATTGAAGCAAAGGTGCCAAAAGCCTTCACTTCTCAAATGAAAGAAAGGGTTTTCTGGGGTATTTTTGTCAGCCTCCTGAGCTAGGTTATCAAAGTGATGTGTAAACCGCTCTTTAAGGGCTTGGTTAAGGCAGATCTTATTGGTCGAAATATGCCCTGCTTGAATTAGATCCATAACAGCCAGCAACATACAGACTTTATGAGGACTTTTTTTGCCACCAGCATTGTTCATTTTCAGGTTTTGAAAACGATCTAAGTAGTACTCTAATGCCATTATCGACCCTTGCTTTTGTTAGACCTTGCATGCTCTAACACTACGGTTTGCCAAGATATCTCTGCTCTCTTCAATGAATCAGTATCTTCGGTAACGTGACAGACTACCAGCCCTACAGCTTCACTTAACCTTTCTAATTGTTCGACTGAAACACTGTAAGCACTACGGCCATCATTAAAGCCGCCATGACGCAATGTGATCACTAGTTTTCCATTCTCGGAGAGCAGCTCAGACAATACAGCGATCGACTCTTTTCGAACCGCCGAATTTAGATGCATCCATACCGCTGAAATTAAAATCAAATCGTAATGACTACACAGCTCTCTAGCTTTGCTTAAAGCAGGCAGAGCATCGTCTAACCACTGAACTTGAGTCGAGGAGTTTAAGCTCCCTAACTGGCGAAGTTCGTTTGCTGGTTCAACGGCGACCACTGAGCAGCCTTGTTCAACAAACCACCTCGTATCTCGGCCTGAGCCAGCACCAATATCAAGTACCCTTATAGCACCACAAGGCCAATACATGCGCCACGCACGGTGGACATTTTCAAATTCCAAAGAATCATATTGGTTTGAAAGCTGAACCGCGTTTTCGTTGTAATAAGAAGTATTTCCCGACATAAACCGACCTATATATCAATCTGACTCGATAATATATAGGTCGTTTGAATATGACGATTAAGTCTTTGATAAGTGTTAATAACTGTGATTAAGATCTCGGAGAATAAAGCCAGTTCAAAGCACCTCCCTAGCCATATCCCCCGCTCTCCCCATCTGTTCATAATCCCCGACCTTATGCGCTCGCCTTACTTCCACAAACTTGCTCGCTCGATGCATATCGACCTGTTGCCATAAATGACGGTTAGCTACTGGCTTCTTATCAGATTTTCGCCACCCCTTTGCTTTCCAGTTATCTAACCATTCATTGAACCCTTTCACACAATATTCACTACTCGAATACAGGCAGTCTCCATCTCTGGCATAAGCTATAGCTTCTATCAATGCGATAAGCTCTAACTCAGCACTATCGGCAATCTCACCGACTAATAGATTATTTTTGTCAACTAACTGCCCATCGTAGTTATAAACACTGATACCAATCCCACCCTGTAGCTTTGATGCGTTTCCTTTTGATGTTGCGATACCGATATAGATTGCACAGTTTTCTTCATTCATGGTCTTGCTCCTTTGTTCGAGTTTTGGCCTACCATTTTGGTAATGCCTTAATTGGTGCAGTGGCGTTAATTCAGTCTTAATGGCTTGGTCTTTCAGCCAAGCGCATTTCCATCCAGTTATTCACCTCTTCTTCTACCCAAGCGACCGCCCTATCTCCCAAGCTTACCGATACAGGAAAATTACCTTCGTCCATTTTTCTGTATATCGCCGAGCGGCTTAATGCAGTTTTCTCAATCACTTCTTTTAGCTTTAAAAATCTCATGGGACGTTCTCCTATGCCTGTGGTCCTCATGGGATAAGGAGATAGTGTTAAAAAAAATGAGGCTGGCTCGGCTTACTCTGATTCAAACCTTTTTGAGGTATATGTCATTAAAGTGAATTACCTAAAGCCTGATTAAAGGAGAACCAAAATGAGAACACTTTCACCACCACAACTCTCACAGCAAGAGCATGAACATCGTGTTCTAGAAAAAGCCGCTGAGATATTAGAAGATCGTTATGTACGAGGCGATGTATTTACCAACCCACAAGCTACCCGAGACTATTTGCGATTTAAGATTGGCGGCAGTGAACGTGAAGTGTTCGCCGTCATGTTGCTAGATAACCAACACCGATTAATTGAGTTTGAGGAGTTGTTTCAAGGGACTATTGATGCGGCAAGCGTCTATCCAAGGGAGGTAGTAAAGACTGCTCTGAAGGCCAATGCGGCAGCGGTTATCTTTGCTCATAACCATCCATCAGACGACTCTGCGCCATCACAAGCAGACAGGCGCATCACGACGAGATTGCAAGATGCTTTAGCGCTCATTGATGTTCGAGTTCTGGATCATATTGTTGTCGGAGAACAATGCACATCGTTTGCAGAGAGGGGCTGGTTATGATTGAGAAACACTATGGTGACCTCACCCTCAATAGCAAACTCCACCAGCAGTTAGAACAAACCATCGCTCGCTACTCGATCCCTAAAGACACGACACGCATTGCACTCAACTGCCGAAATACAAGCTACTACAAAACAAAGGAAGGGGTCGCCCCTGTAGAGATTCAGTTAAAGCGGGAGAATTCACGCTCTGATTGGAATTTGGTTTTTGTGGCCAATTTCACTTATCAAGATGAAACCACCGACTCGCTCGATGTGTATCTCTATTTCCACCTACTTAATCACTGGTGCTATCAACCAGATGCGGGGGCAGCGAGCCTGAGCCATCCAATCACAACAAAAGTGTTCCAAGCCTGGATGTGCGCTTTCCATGAGCATTTAACTCAGCATGTCTTCGATGACATACAACTCACTCAAGTCCGCTAAGGCTAACCAATCACCACACTCTTTCATCTAAATTCAAGGAGGCATCAATATGTCTACTCTGCTCTTTCACCCATCAAGTTTACCTGTGTCTGACAAACTTCACGCACTGTTAAACAACCATTTTCAACAACAATTAACCCAGTGTGAGTCAATAGCCCAAAGTACTTACCTGACGTTCAACTTTCGAGATAGTTCATACAGCTCAGAAGCTGGTGGATTTCACCCTGTTGAAATCGCGATGACACAGATCTCCAGTGGTCTATGGAATGTCGAATACATCACTGATTTTGCTTACGTTGGGAATGTGTATCCAGAATTGGCGCGATGTCTAGACTTTGATTTTCGAGACCAAGCGTTCTTTACAGAGTTCGGGGGATGGAGCCCAATCAAGGGCAACTATTCCGCTGTAGAGATGTTCGAGCTTTGGCAGGATAACTTCTTAAACTACATCGATATGGAAGCGTTTGACTCTATATCTATCACTTCGTAATGAGAGAACAACCCGTCCGGGTCTATGTCACGATACAAAGGCACCGGACCACTACAGCCATCAAAAGTCGTGCTTCGGAGAGAGCTAACCCTATATGTAGCAAGGCCTGAATGACTTTTCATCATTGACTCCCTCCCCTCGACTTATCACTACATTACCGATAAGTGATACCAATCATGCCCAATATCTCCCCATTAAAAGAGCAGCTCACAAAAGCGCTCATCAGAGTCGCTCTCGCGAGTTGTCATTACCTTAATGAACAGTATCAGCACTTTAAAAAGGAGGTAGAGCAAAGTTCAGATCACGAACTGTTTGAATTCGTTCAACGCCTTTCTTCCCCCCATCTGAAACGGCTCTTAGCCACTATTGAGTTGATGAACAGAGGTTATCTACTAAGTGAAATTCTAGAAGCAGCAAAGGATAAATAATGGCCTTTCCCGAGGTCATTTAAATTCAAATATACAGCCCATTTCACATAATCATTATCCGCAATTTGAGTGAGACGTTATTTGTCTCACCCATCCTTATTCTAATGCCATCAGTGATGGTTCATAGACACCCAACTAAGGATTCACAATGACCACAAGTAATGTACTGCATCATACCAATGATGAAGAGCTCATCGCTTTAATCCAACGAAAAGAGTCGTTCACCTTAACTCGGGTAAAAAACTTCTCTCAGACGGTGAAAAAGATTGAGCGGCTTATAGAGGCTCAAAATCTATCATGTCGAATATACACAGCAGGTCGCTCTACAACGATGGCTGCCACCTTGGCTTCCGGCCCAGCTGTCATTTTTGGCCTAGCTTCAGCAGCCGCAATATCGGCGCATAATTTAGCCACAAGAAACCCAGACTATGAAATAGCTAAATACCCTTTCGCAGACAAACTCGTCATTAACTACAAGAAGTAATCGTATCAGGCTGTGTGGCCACCAGCCGATCCCTAATCAACTTGATTCTTAAACTCATCACTCAAAAGTGTTGAGGCGATTGATCACGTTTCAATTTTGGTGGTCCCATGCCCTCTAAACCCAACAAGCAACGCATCGAACATATTGAGTTGGTATTTGAAGTTTACTCTCTCATCCCTACTCAACGAAAGATCACGGCGAACGAAGTTCATCAACGACTAACAAATACGGGCATTGAACGCTCTAAACGCACTGTACAACGCTGCTTGAACATCTTGACGACTTATCTAGATGTGGAAAAAGACGATAGAAGCCTCCCTTATAGCTACCATCGACGAGCTCATTCTCAATATGCTATTGGCCCTAGCGAGTCTCTACTTATTGAACTCGCTTTTGAGAGCTTAAGATCGATGCTTCCTGAAAGTTATCGTTCAAGTGTTAAGGACTGTTTTGCTCCGTTACTGTCAGCGAATCATCACCAAACCTCACGTACTCATGTTCGGCATAAACGGCTTGGTAACAAAGATGATTATAACGAGGCTCTTTTTGACAAACTTTGTCTATCCATCTATCACCAACGCGAAGCTCGGCTCCATCTACGTAACGAACAAGTGCTTCAATACGTTTGTCCACTTGGGTTGGTATTAGAGAATGATTGCCTTCAATTGATCTACCAATTCAAAAAGCGTATTTGCTCAGCCCCACTCAACCAAATTCAAGACATCCACGTCAGTACGTTCGAGTTCACCTACCCTGAAGGGTTTTTACTATCTGAGGCCATTACCTCTAAATAAAACTCAACACTCAAGATCAAGACCAAGACCAAGACCAAGACCAACATGTTCAACTAACCACACAAGGAAGGATTATGAAAAATACAATGTTATTGAGGACAACTCTTGTCAGCTCTATCGCTTTCGCTCTGACAGCGTGCGGAGGGGGTTCCAATAGTAATACTCCAACGTCTCCACCAGCCGACCAAACGCGCTCAATATCAAGCATGAGTGTTGTTAATAATGGTTTTCAAACCTTTAAGCCTCGTAGTCATGACCTAACTGGCTATCGTGCATATTCTAGAGCAGCCACGTTCAATACACCTTTAGATGACGGGCAAAGTGCTTACGTTTATGAGAACCCAGAAAATGGTGAGGTAAGCTCGATTAGCTTTGAAGGCGATGATGCTGAGAGCGTTGTGACTCCGACTATCGATATGATCGTCGACCTCAATACCACCTACTCCGCAATCAACATGAGCAACGTTAGCGTCACCGTGGATGACGTGGTGTATGAAGGCAATTACACCTTAATACAGGACAAGAATACCGGTGATCTTTATCCATTGGTCGAGAACGGCGTACCTATCTATAAGAAGGTGGAAGCTGAACATGAGGCTTGGGTCACCAATACACGCTTTTCCCACAACGGAGACAGCACACGTATTTACTTAAGGCACAGTGATGAACTCAGCCTGCATAAAGCGGAGCTTGTTGATGGTACGTTTACCATTTCTAAAGTCTTTGATGATTACTTCCGAAACAACGTCATTTTATCAACAGGTGATATTGTCACCGTTCCTTGGAGTGGTGATAGCTTAACGTGGGTAGAGCAAGACGGTACAGAGCACAACTTTAGTTACGATACGTCACTGTTGTCTGTTCCATTTCTATACGCAGATAAACTTTATGCAATTCGAGATTCCGATGATGCACTGATCGAGCTTACATTGAATGGCGCAACCTTAGACCAAACCGATGCTCTATGGACCACCAATGGGTACAGACCGTCCTCCATGAGTGTGGTCCGTGGTGATTATAAAATGCATTCAGATTGCTCTGTGTATCAGTTCGATGACACAACAAAAACCATCACACAGCTCGAACCACCGAAAGCGCATAGTGGCCACGTAGCCAATGCAGGCCAAACCTCACTGTACTGCATGTATTCAAGTACCGATGATAATAGTGCACTGCCTAGCTTCATGCGTTTTGATGTCAGTAAGGCTGAACTTAACCAACCCGCTACAACGACAACCGATGCGTCTAGTGGTACTAAACTCGATGCCAATGAACGAATGGCCGTTGTCAGCGACAACGAGCTGATGTTCTATCAATATCCAAGTGGAACCTTTACTGAGTACTACATCAACTTTGACGCTGGTACTACAGTGGAAAAAGAAGTGAGTTCAATAACGGCTATTAAGATGCAAACCGTCACTCAAAACTAATTGCTTGGAAGGATTAATGAGGGCGATGTTCTGCCCTCTTTTTTTAGGTTCGAGAGCACCCAAAACTTCGTGTTCTATCGCCGTAGTGCTTGGTCTCAACCTTAGCCAAATAGCTGACTCGTTTAAATAGGCTATCCACCTGTTGGTCGAATTTATCTGAGTTTTGCTCTAACCAATAGGTAGGGTTGTCTGGGAAATGGACTAAGGTATCACCTCTATTGGCTTGGATATCCAACGCTCGACACCACGCCTTCTTTATCATGTCTGATAAATTGCCTTTTTGCTCATACCTTCCAAGAGAATGGTAGACATCTTTGTTCAATAACAAGACAAGGTGGTAATGGTGACTCAATGACGTGCTTCTTTCTTTACACCAAGCATATCGAATCTTACAACTACGAACAGTTTGACCTCTCTTTTTTTTTCGACTGAGATCAGCTTGAATCTGAGCATCCAGCGAAGCAATAAAGTTCTTGATGACTCCAGTGTCATCGAACAATAAAGATTTAGCTAAACGTAAGTCTACTCTAATGGCTGTCGTACGAGGGTGTTGTGTGACGGCTTTATCAATCGTGTCATACAGCTTATCAAGGTAGCTTAGAACTAAACCACCTTTTAGCTTTAAGATTGGCAATCCATTGAATGTATCATTGGTCGTTGTTTTAAGTTTTTTCATCATTATACCTTTGGGGTGAATGTCTCTGGTATAGGATGATTGGGAGTGGTTATTTAATGAGGTGAGTATCTTTATTGAATTGTGTTTGGTAAGGGAAAGTTGATGAATGGTATATACGTAATATTACCATACCGCAATAACGAGATATGCATAGGCCCCGGTCGAACCATTCCATTCTGATTTTAACCCAAAACACATGATACCAACGTGAGAGCTCAATCAATTCTAGGTAATGAACTCGCAATTCCAGCATTTGAAGTTACTCTGAAATTAAGTACCAAGCGTTCATCTGTTAACCTGCGCCAAAATAGAATAGGCATGCTCCTTTATCATTCGATTATCACAATCCAAATCAAGCAAACGCCCGCTTCGAAGAGTTTGACTATCATGAGGTTTAGAACTGACGATATTTAAGTCGTAATAGGTCTCATCAACAACATATGACGCTGAAATACGACAGGAAGATAACATAGCATAATCCTTTTCCAATATATATCTTACCTTCATTTACCACCTCTTACTTCATGCCTTAAATTCGCTTAAATTTGAGCGTAAAGAAAAGCAGCAGACCTTTAACAATATTATTGCTCCAGACATTTTTGTTGGATTTCGCAAATCAATACCTATAGCCATAAGGGTTTCAATGACCTCTATCCGCATAATCTACAGTTATCAGATATACGCATTAAGCCATCAACAGTAAGCTCACATTTATGGGTTAAT
>NZ_AJZM02000185.1 GCF_000272405.2 Vibrio tasmaniensis 1F-187 | reverse complement strand
AAATTTAATTACGCAACAAAGCCATTTGGGAGGGGAGCTATGGCCGCTATTCCTGATCATCCAAGCGATTTAGAATATGAGCTTTGTTATTTTGACGATGGTTCAATAACCACAATCACGATATTGGTTCACAATCGAAAGGAAGCGATGACTTGGTATCTTAGCGAGGGAAAACATATCAACGATCTTTATTCGATAAGACCCGATGAATAATGCTTTGGTATAGAGAACTAGGTCGATAAACCTAAGAGAGTAAACTTGAGTGGCATTTTGTGGAACACCCTTTACTGCAATGTCATTAAGTAACAATCTCGTTAGTTAGACATATCGCAGCAAAGGGATTCAGTCTCGAATTATTTCAGAATTCGGGCGCGGAATTGACGACCCTTCATCTTACCTGATTCGATTTTTCCTAATGCTTTCTTAGCCATTGATCTTTCTACAGCAACGTAAGCGCGCATCGCGAACAAGTTGATCTTGCCTACTGACTTACCATCAATACCGCCTTGGCCTGTCAACGCACCAAGGATATCACCTGCGCGAAGTTTCGCTTTCTTACCACCGTCAATCTGGATAGTTACCATGTTTGAGTAGTACGGCTTGGCAATTGGTTTAGCTGGCAACTGAGACGGTTCGATTGGCATATCCATGTACTCATCAATTTGAGCAACACGGTGCATCTCTTTTTCGCTAAAGAAGCTAATTGCGACGCCTTTGCTTCCTGCACGACCAGTACGACCGATGCGGTGTACGTGAACTTCAGGATCGCGAGACAACTCAAAGTTGAACACAGCATCTAGGTTATCAACATCAAGACCACGAGCAGCAACATCTGTTGCAACCAAGATAGAGATGGTTTTGTTTGAGAACTGAACCAAAGCTTGGTCACGTTCACGCTGTTCCATGTCGCCATGAAGCTCAATAACACTGAAGCCACGGTGGCTTAGCTCGTCGTTTACGTTCTGTACTTCTTTCTTAGTATTACAGAACACAACCGCTGACTCTGGTTGATGATGAAGAAGCATTAGCTCTAGTGCGTCATCACGAGCTTCAGTACCTTCAACCTTATAAAAGTGTTGCTGGATGCTTGAGTGATCGTGTGTTGATTCAACCTTCACCATTTCAGGGTTATTCATGATACGGTCTGCAACAGATTTAATCTGTTTAGGGAAAGTTGCACTGAACAATAACGTTTGACGATCTTTTGGTGCTGCTTCAATAACAGCATCTAGTGCATCTTGGAAACCCATTTCCAGCATGCGGTCGGCTTCATCTAACACAAGTGTGTTCAACTCAGACAGGTCAATGCGGTCTCTCTCTAGGTGGTCCAGGATACGACCAGGAGTGCCCACAAGAATGTGTGCGCCATGCTCTAATGAACCAATTTGTGGGCCCATTGGCATACCGCCACATAGTGTCAGCACTTTAATATTGTGAATACCACGAGCAAGAGTACGGATCTCTTTTGCTACTTGGTCTGCTAGCTCACGAGTCGGACATAACACTAAAGACTGAACACGGAAACGCTTAACGCGTAGGTTTTGCAGCACGCCTAAACCAAAAGCAGCTGTTTTACCTGAACCCGTTTTACCCTGACCGATAACATCCTTGCCATCCAGAATAGTAGGAAGACTTAACGCTTGAATAGGCGTCATTTCAGTATAACCAAGAGAATCTAACGTATTTAGAAGCTCTGGTTTAAGGGCGATTGAAGAGAATTTTGAAGTGCTCAATGGAAATATCCAACTGGTGAAAAACAGAGTGCATTATGAGTGTTTTTGAAAATTATTCCACTTTAATCACAGTTTTGAAGAAATAGGTTAGGCGAACACAAAAAAGCCAGCTTTGTTAGCTGGCTTTGACTTCTATACGAATTGCTTTCTATGGCACACCGTGACCTTTAGAG
This sequence comes from Vibrio tasmaniensis 1F-187, assembly GCF_000272405.2. GTDB lineage: Bacteria > Pseudomonadota > Gammaproteobacteria > Enterobacterales > Vibrionaceae > Vibrio > Vibrio tasmaniensis_A. Next base: position 7,784 of record NZ_AJZM02000185.1, on the reverse strand, counting down.
GCAACCCAAACGCGATACCATTGCTCGCGCGTCAGTTCGATTTTCAGTGCATCAACGGCCGTTTTCACACGCTCAATCTTACCTGAACCAATAATAGTAATCGGATTAGACGGTAATCGACGAACCCAAGCGTAAATTACTTGGTCAATACTATCTGCACCCACTTCTTGGCGAATGGCTTCTAGTTCATCACGAACACGAATCGCTTGTGCTGAATCGCCACTAAAGATGCTACCACCACCGAGACAAGACCACGCCATTGGACGAATACGGTTCATCTGCAGTTGATCTAGCGTGCCATCATGAGCCACTTCGAAGTTCAATGGGTTGATTTCAACTTGGTTAGTCACTAGTGGCTTACCTAGTCGAGATTGCAGTAAGTCGAACTGACGCGGTGAAAAGTTAGAGACACCGAAGTGCTTAACTTTACCTACCTTATGTAGTTCAGCGAACGCTTCTGCTACTTCATCCGCGTCCATCAATACGTCAGGGCGATGAATCAGTAATACATCAAGTTCGGTTACACCCAAACGCTCTAGAGAGTTATTTACTGATTGGTAAATATGGTGCGCGCTGGTGTCATAGTGATTGATCTTGCGATCTGGAGTGTGGTCACCACACAAGTTGATGTCGCACTTGGTGACGATTTGAATATCATCTCGAAGGCTCGGCTCAAGCGCTAATGCTTCACCAAACAACTTTTCACATTGGTAGTTACCGTAAATGTCCGCGTGATCAACCGTTGTGATGCCAAGATCAATGTGCTGCTTTAGGAAAGTCAGACGTTGTTGCGGGGTCATACCCCACTCAGCTGTACGCCAGTATCCTTGCACCAGCTCAGAAAGTTCTGGGCCTTGTGGCGCTACCGTTACTTTTGCAACCATGGGTTGTCTCCTTTATCAATACTGAACGTATCCTAAGCTCGTTTTACCGAAGGCTCAACGTATAACAAATGGCAAAGGTAAACGCTTACTAAAAATGTGAGAGCCACAGAAAAACGAACACTTAAATGAATTATAACTTGCTGTCTGCCCGTGAGCCGTTCTCCTGAAAGGCTTGTTTACTCTGATGAATGACGAAACCATCTATAAATTTGAGCAATTAAAGACGATTTAGTTCAACCGTTAAGTTGTCGCCATCACTATGTAACTGAATCCAAGGAGCTGAAGAACGAGAAGAAGATGAAGAAGAGCTAGGCACATTCCATACACTCATTTGCTCAGAGGAATGATGTGGTGCATTGATAAATTCGACGAGTTGTTTATCTACCTTGTTGTAACCAACTCCCTCACGTTTTGCTTGTTCAAGTTGAGCGACGACATCAAACTCATCCTCTCCAATGCGAATTGAGCTGATAGTAAAGCCATCTTGGCGAAGGTACGCCTGAAGCTTTGTGTAACTTAGGTTCGAATATGGCAGATTTAAGCGAACCACTTCGACACTTGAGTCACCCAACTCCAGTTCAACATAAACATCCAAATCATAATATTGGGTTAAGTCACTGCACAACAGAGTGCCTTCAACTTCGCCACAATCCATAAGATCGATATCGTTAATATAGTTTTGAGAACTCGGTTGAGTTGGGTTGCTATTGAATACCGTTCGCAACCACCAGCTTTCACTCGCCTGCGCAGAAAATGAAAGGGTATTCAGAGTCAATAACAAAGGTAGGATTAAGCTAGGAAGAGTTCTCATTATTTGTGCTTATTTCACGCGGTATGGAGCGTGCATTATACGTGACCAATCAACAAACAACTGCTCGATTTACATCTATAAAACTAAAAATATTGCTCAAAGATAAGATTAACAAACTTGATACTAAGAAGAGTTGCACTCTGTTATATCTGTCGTCACACAATACACCCCATGAATGTGTCATAATGTTGAAATTAATGAATAATTTACAAGGAACGTCCATGACTGCAACGAACTATCTCAACCAATTGAACCAAAAGTATCTTGCGACTCATAAAGCGAAAGAAGACTTCTTTTGGGATACTTATATGGGGATCAGTGACGACCATGATGGCTCGACACTCGCGCAGACCCAATGGACTGAATTTCTTAGCTCTGCCGAGCAAATTGCTGCTATCGAAACGCAGCTAGCTACTATCGAAGAAATTCAAGACCCTCAAGAAAAAGAGAGCACGCTAACAGGCTTGAATGGTTGGTTAGCGACCTTTAGATCTCACGCTATTGAGTCTGAGCAATCACAGAAGCTTAAAGCCGAACTCATAAAGTTTGAGGCTGAACTGTTTGAGAAAAAACAGAATCATGTAATGACTTACGTGAATGAAGCGGGCGACGACACTGAAGGGTCGTTACCGGTTCTAGGTTCAACAATAAGAACCAATAGTAATGAAAAAGTTAGGCTTTCAGCTCACCAAACACTATTAGGTTTAGAGCAGTGGCTGCTGGCTAACGGCTTCATTGAACTCATCAAAAAACGCAACCAGTTTGCTCAATCGCTGGGTTTCAAAACCTTTTTTGATTATTCCGTCGTTAAAACCGAGCAGATGACAACTGAGCAACTGTTTACAATTCTGGATGACTTTGAAGTTCGCACGCGAGATAGCCATCAGCAAAGCCTAGAGAGCTTAACTCAGAAAAAAGGTCAGAGCGCTCTAGAAGCCCATAATTTCACCTACTCTTTTGCTGGTGACGTTATGAATGACTTAGACCCTTATGTTCCCTTCTCAAAATCACTGAGACGCTGGGTTGAGTCTTTTGGTCGTCTTAATATCGAATACTCACAAGCAACATTGAAATTAGATTTGCTTGATCGTAAAGGAAAGTATCCAAACGGTTTCTGTCATGGACCAGTTCCTTCTTTCTACGATCAAGACAAATGGGTATCGGCTCAAGTTAACTTCACGAGCAACGCCAAGCCCGACCAAATCGGCAGCGGCTATGATGGTATCAACACACTATTTCACGAGGGCGGCCACGCTGCGCATTTCGCTAATGTTAAAATGAATGCGCCTTGTTTCTCTCAAGAATTTGCACCAACATCGATGGCTTATGCCGAAACTCAATCCATGTTCTGTGACAGCTTATTGAATGACGCCGATTGGCTAAAACAGTATGCCCTGGATTCAGAAGGCCAAGCAGTACCTGATGAGCTAATCAAAGCCATCATCGATAACAAACAACCGTTCAGAGCCTACCAAGAACGAAGCATTCTTGTTGTTCCTTATTTCGAACGAGCACTTTACGAATTGGCGGATGAAGACCTCACTCCTGAAAAAATCACTGATCTTGCTCGTAGCAGCGAGAAATCGATTCTGGGATTGGCTTGTAGCCCTCGCCCATTAATGGCGATCCCTCATCTATTGTCGGATGAAGCCTCTTGCGCATATCAGGGTTACTTATTAGCTCATATGGCCGTGTATCAAACTCGTGCATATTTCACCGATAAGTTTGGTTACTTAACGGATAACCCGGAGATCGGCCCTTTGTTAGCTAAGCACTATTGGCACCAAGGAAATAGCGTGAATCATAATGGGACAATCGAAAGCCTGACTGGGGAAGGTTTTAATGCCAAGTACCTCGCTGACGAGTGCAACTTATCGCCAGAAGAAGCTTGGGCTATTGAAGATCAAAAAATCAAACAGCTGTCGACAAGAGAGCGAGCACCAGTCGCTGATTTGAATGCGAAGATATCGATCGTCGATGGAGCAACTGAATTAGCGAATAACGACAAATCAAATTCTCAAATGTGTGATGAGTTTGAACACTTTATCGTTGGGCAATACGGCCGATAGCGGGTGCTGAGCATCTGTAAGCAAGGTTGAACCAAAAAACTCAAACGAAAAAAAGGACGATATTTAATCGTCCTTTTTATTTACAGCATCGACCCTACACAGTGACACAATTTAAACGAGATTGAACATCAAAAATAATGTCGACAGAATCAAGGCTTCTTAGTGATTTCCTATGAATACCACATATCTGCCCTGTCAAAACAATATAAAACTTTTCTGTTTTGAGTAAATTCCAAGCTTCATCAAGAGATTCAGCATAAACCTTGTTCTTGAGATCTTGCGGGCGAGTACCTGCAACTCTTCCATGTTTACGCGCCAATTCAAATAATCCATTTCGATTCGGTTTACATGTAAACAGAGTGTCATTTCCGTAAATAACACCCTTGGCAGTAATGCTCTTAACCATTACATTCTCCAGATTATCATTCCACTCATAACACTGAGTGCCAAACCACATATCGGTTGGATACTTAAACGGCAAAACGAAGAGAACATGGTGTAACGACCGGGCATGCGACACACCATAGCAATCAGATTTAAAGTTCTTAAGCTCTCAAAGCTATTAAGAGCTTAGAAGTAGTAGTAAGCTGCTGCGAATACGTGTGTTTCTTCGTCGTACTGTGCGCTAGTTGAACCCATGCGTGCACCATCAATATCTTGTTTGATATCAATACCCATGTCAGCGTTGTCTGCAATACGGTACATTGCCGCGATGTTGATGTAAGAAGCATCTACGTCCGCTTGGCCATCAAGTTCATTGCTGTTAGAGGCGTAACCAGCTGCAATTGTTAGGTCTTCAGAAACCGCGTAACCACCTGAAACGTAGTAACCCGTGTCTTTCTCAGAATCTGCGTCATCAATCCAAGAGTTCATACCTAGTGTTAGGTCACCAATTTTTACGTTACCAGTTACCGTGTAAACTTCGTAATTAGCTTCGTAATCACGGTTTTCGTAACCTGCGTATAGGTTGAATACTTCTTGCTCTAGACCGATGTAGCCGTTCACACCTTTGTCGAACTTATCATTGTTACGAGAATCTTTCGTTTCGAAGTAAGAGATACCGTAAGCGATACCGCTTGTTGCACCCTGGAACTTAACAACATTGAAGCCGTCAGAAGCATCACCAGCAGAAGCGCCAAACTCGTAAGTGTTATCACCAGCACCGTCAACTTTATCTAGTGCTGTATCATTTTCCCAACCGAATGAAGCGATACCGAAACCAGTGTCAAAACCAAGCCAAGCTTTGTCTACATCAGCAGCAGGGCCAGTATCGATGCCATTTGTCCACTTGTAGTTAACTGAATCATTCGCTGAAACGTTATTGTCTGTTGTGTAGTTCACCATCAAGTCTGTTTCGAAGTAACCAACAATACGGTTGTTACGGTAGTTTACTGCAAGTGTTAGGCCTGTAGCCCAGTCATCGTAGAATGCTTTAGAACCAGTGTCGTAGTAACCGCCAACACCCATAGCACCAGATACTGAGAATTGATCTTTATGCATTGAATCAAATGCGAACATGTCTTCATTTTGGCTGTTTTGGCTGCTTGTATTTACCGCGAAAGCTGAACTTGAAATGCTTGCAATCGCAAGTGCTACTAATGTCTTTTTCATAATAACCACTACCTATATATTGATTCGGCCTTGTTAGTCCGGCCTTTTGGAGTAGCGCTATTGTTCAAAAATTTGTGTTGTGGATATACCGTAAAACTACTGGAATTTTATCGTTGCGATGAATTTAATTACATAATGATATGTTGATATTGCTTTTATATTGAGAAGCGCAACCCAATCGTAAACCCAATATCAGTGCTGTTATCCATATTGCGAATATTCTCTGTCATCAGCGCTTCGACTGCGAATACACAAACATTGGCGATGCATCCGCGCTAACCATCGGGTGACAAAAGAGCAGCATCGATACTGAAATGATTAGTAAGGCTCTAAAACGTATCACAGTGTTTACTCGGTTGTATAAATGCCCGATTTTATTAAAAAACACCGTTCAATTAATGCAGTAGATCTACCGCTTATCATCCTAACATTTAGATTAAAGAGTTATAAAAAAACGAAAATTAGAACCTCTCGAAAATGTAAACATCTTATCTTGCACTGTGCTTTACGAACGCATAGTCTTCGGGATATTAACCTGATGAATATATTGATAGAGGAAAGGTATGTCGGCTACTAACCTAAATTTTGAACAATTGTTGATGAAGCAATCAACGACTCTCATCAATAGCGATCCTAAGTGTTTTCAAGCTACTTGGTCAGAAGCGAGCTTTGACGTACTCGATTGGTTTGGGATGGATCGTTTAACACTCTACCCTAACTCAATGGTCTTACTCGAAGACGGCAAGACTTTTTCAGTATCGAAAGCGAACATACCTCCGGTTAATAAACAGAGTCTCATTGGTGGCAACTATCTTGATTATTTAAAGCTGCTAAAGACCAAAAAAACTTATCTCGCGTTTTCGAAAGACGACCTCGAGAACACTCAGAATTACGTATTAAAGCAATTATACAAAGAAGGGGGGCGATGGCACTGCATCATTCCTTTGCAACTCTTTAACCAACGCTGGGGAGCACTGTCTTTTACTAACTTTCACGACAACGATACCACTTTCGATCTCGAAGACATCCAGCGCTTAAAATTAGTCTGTGAGCTTTGGCTCTGTTATTGGCAGCACTCAACACTAGCCAGAACATTAAAGCAAAATGAGAATCGGCTAGAAGATGACAGTGACAAATTACTCTTACTCACCAAGAAGCAGACCAAAGTGTTGGCACTTATTGCTCAAGGCCTAAGTGCAAAAGAGTGTGCGGAACAGCTCCATCTAAGCTCTCGAACTATAGAATCGCATAAGTACAGAATGCTTGGGTTGCTCGATTTGAACAACCACAATGACCTCCTTCAGTTCGCGTTGCGCAATGGGTTAGGTATTACAGAAAACCTGCACACAACGCGTTAAAACAATCTATTAACCCTGTCAATCATTCTGTGTTCGATGACCTTCAGCTATTTATATCTGAAGGGTCTGTATTTATGAAAGCTCTATATTTCTTGGTTTAAGGACACTGGCTACTCGTTACCTTCACTCAGAGCAAATTTAATTTCATCCGACGAAAAGCCTTTTCGACTTAGCATCGCGTAAGCCTTAGAGCGTTCTTTATGATCGTTGAGGTCATAAGACTTCTTCTGCAACTGTTCTAAACACGAAGAGTAAAAATCCAGTTGCTCTTCGTTAATTAACCGATCGACCAATTGTGGCAGTTCGCTCGTGTCTATTTGTCGCTGTCTAAGCTCTTGCTGAATAGCAGTCAAGCCTTTGCCTTTACGAGCATACTTAAGCACTTCTTTTTCCAAATCGGCTTTCTCTGCCTTAATTTGAATATTACTCTTCAGTTCATGCGCTTGTGGGTGCTGGTCAATCGCTACCTTAACTTGCTGATAGCTAAAGCCACGCTTTTGCAGCGTCGCAACCAATTTTTCACGGCTCATGGTAAAGCTTGTGTAGTAATGGTTGATTCTGTCTATCAAGATAGTTTGTTCATCAATAGACTTTTCGAAAGACACCTTATGGATAGCATCAGAAATCACTGAATCCATCAGGCCTTTCTTTTTCAATTTTTCAACAATATACCGAGAACCAAATTCACCTGAGAACGCTTGTTCTACGAATTGTTCAGCAAACACTTGGTCAGACTTGAGATACCCAAAGCCCTTCAAAGTATTCAACGTTTCATCGATCCATTCTTGATTGTCGGTTTTCACTTTGAGCTTCGCTACCAACTCACTTTCTGTCATATCTCTCTGAGTTAAATGCCACATCGCAGAGTTCATGACGCTTTCGATTCGCGTCGCTTTTCTTACCGTTGTATTTCTACCATTCGTTTTTTGCTGTGAATCATCCATTCGATTTCAACTGTCCAAACTAAGCCTACCCCATCATAACTTAATTCTAAGGTGGTTGAATTACCTAAAAGAGTGAAGCTCAATATAATACCAATCGTAGTAAATAA
>NZ_AJZM02000184.1 GCF_000272405.2 Vibrio tasmaniensis 1F-187 | reverse complement strand
CAGTCTTACTGGAGCAGATCAATTCTTCAGCTAAATCTTCATCGTTTGCCAGACTAGCGACCCGACTAAATAACACCGAAACATCAGCTACGGTATGCCCTTCAGAGCAATAGTCTCTCATCGCAGACTCCACCATTGCATTAAGCCTTCTCAGATCATCCTCTTCGATATCAAAGTACCCCTGTGCAATATTGTCTGTTTCTTCAAATGACAGACCAAAATGCTGTAGTAAATAAGGGTTTTCTTTTACTTGCTCGACTGAGTTCGTCTTGTGGTATCTAAAAAGCCTTGCTTGAACCCGTGGTGGTATTTTCTTCTCAGCAAACCATGAGGCGTAACGTAGATTTTCGTACTTTCCATATCCAGCGATCAAAGCCTCAGCCGAATCCGCTGTTAAAACTTTTTTTAGTGAGGTTATATCTTTTTGAGAAAGGATTTCAAAAATTGTTCCACCAAAGGTATCGAAAAGCAACCTAGCCTTAGCCTCACCGATACCAACGAAATCTTTTTCCTTAGAGATAAAGCTAATAAACTCTTCAGCAGTTTCAGGTAAGACAATTTTTATCTTGTACGGCTCAACAAAGCTCACTTCTGTCATTTCATATCCAGAGTCATCTTTGATACGAACCTCAGGCTTACCTAGCAGTTCATAAATTTGTCCAACTCGCGGCTCCACTTCAAACTTACTTTCCGAGCAATGAATAGCAGCATATGATCTAGCCGATACTTTATTAGAGCGGTGACTACCTCTAACAAAAACGCCATAGAACATATACTTATGGTCTCGGAGTGGGAATGCACTAGTAACACGAACATAAAATCTCAGGTTTTCCTTCGATGACATCAAAGCACTCCCAATTCAGCAATAACCTCTTCTAGCTCTCGATATCGCTCTAACTTTGCTTTAAGGGCTAGGATTTCTTGCTGCGCTCGACTTAGTTGCGTTTCTAGTCTTTGAACTTCAGTAAAGCTCTTGCTTCTCTTCGGAGTTGAAGCGACTTCTTGAGCAAATGCTGAAGTGACAATTTTAGGCAGTATTCCAATTTCTCTAAGAGAATTTTCGAACTTTTCCAAGTCTTTCACGATGACATCATTTTTAGTTAGAGCTGATTTACCTACGCCTACAACTTTAGCCACCTCAGTTCGATTTAACTTGCCACGATATACCATGCTTATTAGCATCGATTTGATTTCACGATTTAATTCCGTTTCCTCACTATCTTGCAGTCCCCCATCAACAGAAGAAACCCACGCTCGAAACTTATCAATATTTTCTTCTTTCAATCCGTTAGACATACTACCTCCTAGAACCCTTCTCATTCAAAATTCGATAAACGGTTTGTCGGGATATCCCATGCTGCTTGGCGATTTGAGCTTTAGGTATACGTTGTTCATTTTGAGCTATTACTGCTTTTCGCACCTTACTTGGTATTGAGGGACGACCAATTCGGCTGTCTGAACTTGCTGAACTAGCCTTTTGACATTCAGAAAGGAGATGATTTTCAAATTTGGCAAATGAATCAAATAAACTGAGGCTTACTACTGATGAGTTCGTTTCATCTTCCGATAGCATTATATTTTCAGCAACGAAGACAATAGAAGCACCTTGAGAAAGGATTTGCTGAGAGCGATGGTGCAAATCACTTAAGCTTGTAGCTAACAAACTAAAAGACTCAACATAAACACTATCCCCGCGCTCTAAAAAGCAAATACACTTACTGAGAGCCTCACTATTCGAGCCTGGTTTGGCTTTTGCATCTTCAATAAAAACTTTATCTAGCTCGATAGGCACTAGTTTTGATTGAATAGAGTGAATTTGAGCCATCCCACTCACAAAACCAATTTTTCTTGGCATCAACCCCCCCCCTCTCCAATATGTAACATTAAACTTAGTATTTTTGTTACAAAGTGTCAAAAAACTATTTTGTTACGTTATTATAGTTTATCAAAGATACAAAAAACGAGGTTCGTTATTACGAACCTCGCTCTCTATCTTTTTCATCTCTATTGCCCTTTAACCTTCCATGCCTTGGAGTTTCATTACTTTTAGCTTTATTCTCGACCAACTGGAATGCGGGTGAGTTTCACTTCACGTGCAAACGCTCGCCTAAATAATATAGCCCACACAACGTCACAACAATAAGTTGCCAAAGGCTAAAAAGCATGACAACAATATAAACAACCATCACGTTGTTATATTGCTCAAAGAGTGGGGATAATTTGTTCAACATTGTAATTACAATGCTTTCAGCTGTTAAAAAAGCAAACATTGAACTCAAAAAGTGACGTCTTGTAAGGTACTGTTTCTTAGTTCCTTTCTCTCTATTCTCGTTGATCGCATTGACTTTGACGTATGGACGTTTCCCAAACGTTCCATCAAGACCTTCATCCAAAATATTATTTTGAAAGGCTACTACTGCTGCTAAAGCGGCTATATAAAAGCCAGGTAGAGTTGAGATAAACCCAACAATCCCATTGACAAGAGAGTCATTAATTTTTGAATAAGTAGTAATATTTGAGTTACAAATCAAAATAATCGTTAGAGTAGTCAGTAGAGCTGGCAAAAACCAGTCATACAAATACTTCCCTTTGATACCTCTTATAAAGAGAAAACCAAAAGGTCTACTGACTTGCTCAAATAACATCATGCAGTTTCTGCCTCAATTATTTTCTCAAAAATTTCATCGTATACCTGATCATAGGAATCCTTCAAAGGTACATTGAAATTCTCTAAAAAACTCTTTCTCACCAGAGTTTTCTCTAGCCCCTCAACTCGAATATCTTGAAGGTCAAACGTAGCAGTTCTTTGACCTGAATCCTGTTTAAAAGAGAATGAAATTTGATCATACTCTTGACCCAAATCGGTCTGCGCTATTCCTTGAAAGATCTCTAAATGGTTTCTACGTTCAGCACTTGGTTCTATCTCTAGGATATGTTTTTTAGTATAGATAGCCTCTTGCCGATCTGGTAGATGGAGTCTATCGGTAGCGAACTTAATCAGCTTGATATTCGAAACATGTCCATCTCTTAGCTCCTGCATGAAATTTTCATCAGGATCTAACGTAAGCGTGCAGTGATGTTTGAATAAGCAGATATCTTTTTTCTTGGTCTGCCCTGTCACTGGCTGAAAATCTTTATCGACTCTATACAAGTCTTCCTCCAGATCTGACACCTTTGCTAGTGCCTTATTTAAGACGCCAACCAGTCGAGCATGACCTAATTTAGGTACAACTTCAAAGACCGTAGAATAGGTTCCAACTCGATCTTGGTTCAAGTCAATCACAACGTGACACGATGCCTCATATCCTTGATTTGGACTTTCTAAAACTAACTCGTTTTTATCGTTAGTTTGAGTATCTCTGACAATAGTAGCGGCTCCATTTTTATTGATAACATTAAGTAGAACAGCAACGTAATTACCACACTCGGATGTTTGGACATGTTGTAACCTAATAATAACTTTGCCTGTATCTCTCTCTACACCAAAGCCTTCGACATTTTTCAACCTATCCATAATGGTAGACACTGAAATTACGGAAAGGTTTGCTTCTTCCCCTTGCATAGATTTTGTTCTAAAAACCTTTTCAAACTTCAATTTTCCATGCAAAACAGTTCTGTTATCAGCATCTAAAATCGCCATTTTATACTTCCGAGTTATACAAATTATGCACAAAATATCATATCTGTAGATTTTGTACGAGAGTTCCAGAACACACTCCCAACGCTTCCTTGTTAGAAACTAGAGCGAGTAAACATAGAGACTCAAGTCTTGCCTCTTGCCGCTCATTACTTTTTGCATGTCTAAAATTGCTGATTGTCTGAATTTGGATGTTAGATATGTCTTTCAGAGAAGATGAGTCCCGCATTCGGAAAGGAAATGGAGCTTTGGCTTTCAACACGATAAGAAAGATAGATCTCAACTTATTTAAGTTCGATATGACAAAAAGATAAACATGGCTCGGAAGAAAAAGAACGCGGTACTGAACTATGAATACCGCTCGTGCTTTTAGTTAAAATGCGCTAGCCGTAACAGCCCTCTCACAACAGCACATGCTGTGACCTAGATGCTCTCTCGACCAACTCTTGACTTGGTTTGCCACGATTGTAGTTCAGGGTCATTACGCTGCAATTCAAAATCTGTATTAGCCATAAGGTCTTTAAGTTTATATTTCGGTTCCTCATCCGATGGTTTAACGAAAAAGCCATCTCTTTGACGAACCAATGTAACTTTAGCACCAGGCTTTAACTGCATTTCTTCTAACAGTTCATTGGGAATAACAACCCCAGTTGAATCTTCAATTTTTATGAGAACTGTATCCATCTACACCTCCAGTCAGCTACGCTAAATGTTGGTACAATGTAATTAAGGTGTCAAATTTAAAAGACCTCAAACCATCCTTCAGGTAGTTTGATAAGTGACTCATATTTATTGTTTCGACCTTTCTTGTATCGAGCTAAAGATCTCTTCATCACTAGGTAACAAATCCCGCACAGAACACCCCAAGACGTAAGCGCACAAGTAAACTTTTTCTAACGTTACGTTGCTTTCACCTCTTTCTAGATTTCCGATATATGTCTTACTTAAACCACTTAATCTAGCAAGATCGCTTTGCAACCATCCCTTTTCTTTTCTCTTTTCAGTAACTTTATTACCGAAACTCATAGCAATTTCTTTTTTCATTCATTGCGCAAACCAATTATAGTTGGTTTTCCTGTTGAAACCAATTATACTTGGTTTTCCTGTTAGTTTTGGAGTTATCGTATGCAAGATTCATTTGAAGAAACAATGCTATTGGCACTATGTTCCAAGATGCCTAAAGTCTTCTATTTGCATGACCTCGTTAAAAAAGTTGAAAACGATTACCAGGGTGACTTACCTGAAAGTTCTATTAAGCGATTAATCGAACGCTTGTTAGAGTCATATGCATCTGAAGATCAACCGATTATTCAATTACTTGGCTGTAAACCTGTCGTTGGTGCTGTTTACCGAAAGCTCTATATTGAAAATGCTCAAGGTGAACTGATTAAAAGTCACCCAATCTTGCCCGATTATTTTGAGATCGAGCACATCAAAGAAGTACGCAAAATCATAGATGATAAACTGGACTTGCTTGAAAACCGAATTCACGCATATCAAAGATTGAGCTATAGCTTCCCAAAAACTGAAGACTGGTCCGCCGCAAAGTTAACACGGCTTCTAACCCAGAAAGGATTCCTTACTGAAGATCTCGATGTTATTGATGAACTTCTATCAGAAACACAGCATTTAGAAAATGAGTGTGATTCTTAAAAATCACACTCTTAACCTCTCATTATGACAGCAGAAGACCGTTCACTACTGCTAGTGTTTTCACACATTGGCTCTGGTGTAGACATAAATGCGTTATCTTCCCCCCTTGCGATAACTACCCTATCGCTCGACATTTTCATTTAAGGGTCAATAGTATCAATCACCTACCCTGCTTTTCTTGAAGTTCTCAGCTTGCTCAAAAATCTCTTTATACACTTCATCTCGGTCAATTGGTGGGTAGCCCCACTCATCAAGTAAGATGATCAGATCAAAGTGCAATTCAGCCTTAATATCATCTCTCTTGTTCCAGTCAGTGTATTTTGCTTTATCATCAATGACTTTTTTAACTTCTTTCGCTAGATCCGTTAATCGCTCTTCTGGGTAGGTAAAGTCGTATTTATGAGCCAGTGAGATCAGAATGTCGAAAAATGCTTTTTCTTCAAAATCTATTCCCATCTCACCGAAGGAAGCCATCTCTTCACGCAATTCGTTGTAGAGGTTGATAATCTCATCTGAAAAGTCAGTGATTACCTCTGAGCGAAGCACATCTTTTTCTTCACGCTCATTGTATTTTTCAACCAACATATTCATTTTCTTTGTGAAATCGACACCTTTCACTTTGTTGGTCTTTTTAAATTCCCCAATCGCTTTGGCAAGCATTTGCTGAAGTAGCTGAAGCTTAGTGTTTGGTTGTTTTACCATCTCCAACTTGGCGAGGTAATCTTCATCAAAAATATCAATCTCACCACCTTGATCATCACCGAGCTTAAATATCTCTTCTACCCCGTCACTCATCAACGCATCTTTGACCAAATCACGCACTTTACGGTTCATTTGATCTACATCAGGCGCACCGCCAGTAGTGATTTTAAAGACAATAGTTCTGACTGCCAGATAGTAATGAATCTTGTCTTTGTGGGATTGCTTTAGCTCATTGCTACCCACACAAATGTCATAAGCTGATTTAAGTCGCTTGGTTAAATCCATAAAGGTTTTTTCAAACTTTTTGGTTCTTAACGCATAATCAGCAGAAGCATTTAAGCAATGTAATTGCTCTAGCGGTGTACCAGAAAAATAAGGTTTTGAGTCAAATTTATGAAACAATCCATCAAGCAAGCTCAGGTGATCTTTCACCACAATCACAGACTGTTTTATATCTTCCAAGTTTTGATCTTGCCCGCCCGTATATTGAGAAAGTGCAAGGTTCATCTGCTTTTTAATGCCGATATAATCGACCACTAAGCCATTTTCTTTCCCTTCAAATTTACGGTTCACCCTTGAAATTGTTTGGATAAGATTGTGTTTCTGAAGTGGTTTATCAATGTAGATGGTATCGAGGAATGGCACATCGAAACCCGTTAACCACATATCAACCACAATAGCGATTTTGAAGTTTGACTTACCATTTTTAAACTGACGGTCTAGCTCTTTGCGATATTCTTTATTACCAAGCTTATTCCACATAGCTTTTTCATCGTCTTTGTTACGAGTCATAATCATTTTGACTCGCTCCATCGGCTTCACTTTTTTCTTATCACTTTCGGATAAAGTCGAGCCTTCTTCACAGACTTTTATCTCATCCCATTCAGGACGAAGTTCAATCAACTCTTTATAGAACTGATAGGCAATTTCACGACTGCTACAAACAAACATCGCTTTGCCTTTTTGAGTCGTTCCTTCTTCTACACGACTTTCATAATGTGCTACAAAGTCTTTTGCAATAGACTTAATACGGTCAGGATCACCCAGTATGGTAGACATACTCGCCATTGCTGTTTTGCTTTTATCTATTTGATACTCGTTAGTACCTGCGTCTTCGCACTCTTTGTAGTATTTTTCTACTTGATCAAGCTGTTTACCATCAAGTAATACTTTAGCCGCTCGCCCCTCATAAATAATTCGCACGGTAATTTCATCAAAGACTGATTCTGTCATAGTGTAGCTATCAACTACCGCACCAAATACATCCAGCGTTGCGTCTATTGGTGTGCCAGTAAAACCAACATAAGTAGCGTTTGGTAAAGAGTCGTGCAGGTATTTAGCAAAGCCGTAGGTTTTCTTCACACCATTTTCAGTAACAGTGACTTTCTGCTCTAAATTGGTTTGGCTTCGGTGCGCTTCATCCGATATACAAATAACATTAGTTCGCTCAGTAAGCAGTGCTAAATCTTCGGTAAATTTATGAATGGTGGTAAGGAAAACACCGCCACTTTTACGCCCTTTAAGGTGCTCACGTAGCTCGCTTCGACTTTCTACACTGATAATATTCTGATCACCCACGTAAGCTTTTGCATTGGTAAACTGCCCAGCAAGCTGATCATCTAAATCCGTTCTGTCAGTAATAAGAATGATGGTCGGGCTACCCAGATCAACATCTTTCATCAATAGGCGAGACAGGAACAACATTGTGTAGCTTTTACCACAGCCAGTAGCGCCAAAGTAAGTACCGCCTTTACCATCTCTTAAACCATCAGCATCAATCAAATTACCTTGCTGATCAGTAAGCTTCATATGTTGCTTGATATTGGCAAAAAGCTTTGTTGCTGCGTAATACTGAGGGTAACGACAAACGATTTTATCTTGTTTGCTTGAGGTATCAGGCACGTAGATAAAATGACGAATCACATCGGTTAAACGTTGCTTATTGAACAAGCCGCTGATCATCGTAAAGAGTGAATCAATTCCTTCTTTATCCAGCTTTTCTTCACCCGTAATTTTACGCCAAGAGTAATAAAACTCGTATGGAGCAAAGTAAGACCCCATCTTATTATTAACCCCATCACTGATCACACATAAAGCGTTATATTTGAATAGCTCTGGGATGTCTCGGTCATAACGAGTGGTAAGCTGCTTATAGGCATCATAGATAGTCGCTTCTTCACGAATAGCACTCTTAAATTCAAACACTACAAGCGGCAAACCGTTGATATAAATAATCCCATCTGGGATACGTAGCTCATAACCTTGTATCTCCATCTGGTTAACGATCCGATACTTATTTTTAGCTAAATAATCATAATCAATAAGCTGAATGTATAAGTCTTTTTGGGTTGCATCTTCACGCTTGAGTAAAAAACCATCAGAAACAAACTTCATAATGGCTTTGTTAGTATCGTAGAGATCCGAAGCTGGAAGGCACTCAAGCTTATGGATAATTTGCTCTATCTCATAGGCAGTAATACCTTCCGCTTGGTAACGTTTGGCTAAAAATTCACGAAGATCAGATTTTATCAACACATCTTCAGGTGTTCGCTCAATCGCCTCACCACGAGTATGTGGATAGCCTTCTTTCCCCAGTAGTTCAATAATGGCTTGCTCTAGCCTTTCTTCAGTGAATTTCATTAATTAAACCTTAATCGTTATCTAAGTTCTGTGAAGCACCTTGAATTAAAACAGGGCATAAAGGTTGAATAACTGCTTTTAATCTTTCATTTATATATTTACGCTCTTCCAGAACATGATGAATAGCAACGATTGCTTTTTGCTCTTTGATATTAGGTATAGGAAGTTCAACATTACACATATCTTCCCAATCAAAAGTCTCTCTAGCGCTTCCCCATGAATGGTAGCGAGCATATCTATCGAACTCTTTCCGACTGAACCATAAATACAGATATTCAGGAAGAAGCTCTGCTTCATCAATTACCTCAAAAGCAATGTAAGTGCTAGAAATAACGCCATCAGGTCCATTTAATAAGGCAATTGAAATTTTATCACCATTTCTAGAGGTTACACTGACATAACCAAACTGGTTCTTTTTCAATAGCTTATAATTAGAGACATTTAAATCATCACGGTTTGCCCTCGAAGGAATAAAAACTTTTTTGACACTAATTCCAAGCACATTACGGTTGCTTGAATCTGTATTTCTAGCTTCTGTTTGTTGAATGTATTGACCAAGTTTTTTCCTGGGATTATTTAAGATCTGATTATCAACAAAGGAATCACAAATAAAACGAAGGCTGTTTAAGCTTTCCTCATAACATTCTTGATTTCTAATAAGTGAATTATAGATCTTTACATATTTTCTTTGCTCTTCTATAGAGGGAATAGGTAATTTTATTTCACATAAACGCTCCCATTCCAATCCCCCTCGAATGCTAGAGTCACAAAAATACCAAGTAAGTCTATCAAACTCTTTTCGCTGAAAAAATATCATCAAAAAATCTGGTAATACTTCATTTACATCAGAAACTTCAAATGTCTTGTATGCTGGAGATACAATGGCAGGCTCTGAATCTTTATATAAGGCAATCGGTAGTCTTTCATCACGGCCAACATGCATAATATTACAAGCAAAGATATTTTTTCTTATTACTTTATATTTTGACAAGTCAGTTCCAGAAACATTTGCTACAGATGGCATAAAGTTTTTATTAATATTTATACCAAGTAGATTTGATATGGAATTATCTCTATTTTTCTCATCTGTTAAT
>NZ_AJZM02000183.1 GCF_000272405.2 Vibrio tasmaniensis 1F-187 | reverse complement strand
CTGACTGGCTTGCATTTGGTAATGCGTATCTTCAGTGCCATGTGCAAGTGTCGTCGCAGTAATGCTCGGTTGATCGTTGGTGCCTGTCACCGTTATTGTTATATCGTGGGCAGTGTGGTCTGCAGAGTAAACACGATATACAACTTTTTCTACTTCACCTTCAGCTAATGATTGCAAGCGACTATTGGCTACTTCATATCCCCAAGCGCCACTTGGTGTAATGCGTAAAAAACCACCAAAGGGATCGTGAATCGCCTGTTCTCCTAATAACAGATTGACCTGAAAATGGTCTTGCCCTGCATCAGGATCTGTCACACTCAGCAAACCCGATGCAACGACAGGCTGTAATGAACTGTGACCCACATTATGATCTTCAATAATCGTTCCGGTATCACTACCGCTTATAACCGCTTTATCAGCAACAGCACTTAAACTGCTGGTAGCTCCAGTATGAGTGACACCGCCATGTGCATCTTTGACATCATAGGTGAAATGAACTTTACCGTTATAGTCTTTTTCTGGTGTGAAAGTGTATGTACCATTTTGGTTATCTAAAATCGAGCCGTGATCTGGATGAAGGTTTGCTACTGTAAGCAGTCCAGAGTCATTTTTATCGACATCTATTGAATTTTGTAACAGTTGTGCAGCTGTAATGGTTTGTCTCGTATCTTCAGTACCTGCGTTGAGTTGTACTTCTGAAGAGCAATAAGGCCTGTCGTTACTACCATTGATAGTGATGACTATATTATGTGGTGTTCCATCTTTTGTGTGAACGGTGATAGTGTCTGTGAGTGTTTCACCCTCACCTAACTTATCGATAGCGGAGCCTCTGGTCGTGGGCCTTCCACCAATGTGAGTGAGACTTCCAGCATCGGCATAGTAATTCCAATCGCCATTTGGATTTAAAATTAAGTCACCATATGTACCGTGATAGTTATACCCCACATTATTATCAGCAAAGCCAGACTGACCAGAGTCAGGATCAATCACAGATAAATGTCCATTAGCGTTTAGTGTACTAACTCGAAGTGTCGCCATACCCGATTGAGCATGATCTGGTGACATATTATCTCCAGCCGCTTTCTCAGTGACACTTGCAGTATCTACTCCACCTACCACAGCAGCATCATTAGTTCCATTCACTGTAATGGTTATTTGATGCGGCGTGCCATCGACTGAATGAACGGTAATGGTATCAGTAGCGGTTGCGCCATTACCTAACGCTTGAACTGCTGGGTTAGTGTTATCTAAGTCGTACGTCCAAGCGCCATTATCCGTTAGATGTAATGTACCTAAGGTGCCTTGGATATCAGTATTCGCAAAGTGTGCTTCACCGCTATCGGTATCAGTAATGGTTAATGTGCCAGTAGTTTGTAGTTGTGTCTCTTCTGTTACTGCGCCAGCACTTGTACCGCCAATTACAGCCGTATCATTGGTGCCATTTACTGTGATAGTCACTTGATGTGGCGTGCCATCAGCAGAATGAACAGTGATGGTATCGGTAGCGGTTGCTCCTTTGCCTAGCGCTTGAACGTTAGGGTTTGTATTGTCAAGAGCGTACGTCCAAGAACCAGAATCTGTCAGGTGCAGCGTCCCCATGTTGCCTACGATATCTGTGTTGGAGAAGTGTGCTTCGCCGGTATCTACGTCAGTGACAGTCAACGTACCAGAGGTTTGAAGTTGAGATTCTTCAGTCACTGCACCAGAGTTTGTACCGCCAAAGATGGCCTTGTCGTTAGTGCCATTAACCGTAATAGTAATTTGATGTGGTGTGCCGTCAGCAGAATGAACAGTAATGGTATCGGTAGCGGTTGTTCCTTTACCTAACGCTTGAACGGTTGGGTTGGTGTTATCTAAGTCGTAAGTCCATGTCCCCGAATTAGTGAGGTGTAAGGTGCCTAAAGTCCCAGCAATATCGGTATTGGAGAAGTGTGCTTGACCGGCATCAACATCAGTCACAGTCAGTGAGCCAGAGGTTTGAAGTTGAGATTCTTCGGTGACCGCGCCGGCACTTGTTCCGCTTATCACGGCTTTGTCATTGGTACCATTAATAGTGATTTTGATGGTCGAAGGTGTGCCATCAACAGACGATACAGTAAAGGTTTCTTCGACTTTGTCGCCAACGTTTAGTTGATTAAACGCGCTGTTGGCAGTGAATACCCAGTGGCCTGTGGCATCAATGGTGAGGTCGCCATTGGTGCCAGCAATGGAATCCGGAGTAAACGTGTTGTCTGGGTTGTCCACATCGGTGCTGGTTAGGGTTCCTGAGGTAGTTACTGCTTTGTCAGTCTCATCGATGGCAACGGTCGCGCTACTGACAGTTGCGGTGTCGTTAGTACCGTTAATTGTCACCTTGATAGTGGACGGTGTGCCATCAACAGACGACACCGTGAAGGTTTCTTCGACCTTATCGCCGACGTTTAATTGGTTAAACGCACCGTTCGCGGTGAACGCCCAATGACCATTAGCATCGATAGTCAGGTCACCGTTGGTGCCTGAAATAGAATCCGGCGTAAACGCATTGTCTGGGTTATCCACGTCAGTACTGGTTAGTGTGCCTGAGGTGGTTACCGCTTTGTCGGTTTCATAGATGGCAACGGTCGCACTGCTGACAGTAGCTGCGTCATTAGTGCCATTTACTGTGATAGTCACTTGATGCGGCGTGCCATCAGCAGAATGAACGGTGATGGTATCAGTAGCTGTCGAGCCCTTACCTAATGCTTGAACGGTCGGGTTAGTGTTATCAAGATCGTACGTCCAAGAACCAGTATCGGTCAGATGAAGCGTACCAAACGAGCCTGCAATATCGGTATTTCCTGTGGATGAAGTAGCGAAGTGCGCTTCACCGGTATCCACATCCGTAACAGTCAGTATGCCCGAGGTCTGAAGTTGGGACTCTTCGGTTACCGCGCCGGCACTGGTTCCACTTATCACGGCTTTATCATTGGTGCCGTTAACGGTAATTGCAATTTGATGAGGAGTGCCGTCGGCGGAGTGGATGGTTATGATGTCTGTTGTTGTAGAGCCTTGACCAAGAGCCTGAACTTGTGAATTTTTATTATCTAGATCGTAGGTCCAATCGCCATTGTCTTTAAGGTGTAAAGTACCCAGTGTCCCCTTGAGGTCGGAATTAGAAAAATGCGCCTCTTTTGAGTCGATATCGGTGATGTTGAGTTGGCCTGAAACCGTTAGATCTTTATCTTCAGTAACTTGGCTTGAGCCATTACTTGTCCCGATAGCGAAAAACGAACTTGGTGAATTTGCTGTACTACTCGTGATTACTGCATGGTCGTTGGTGCCATTGATCGTAACCATAACTTGATGCGCTGTACCATCAGCTGAGTGAACAGTGACGATGTCTGTCGCAGTTGAACCTTGGCCAAGTCTTTGAACTACTGGGTTATTGTTGTCTAAATTGTATGTCCACGCACCGTCTTTGGTGATGCTTAGCGTACCGAAATTGCTAGTTACTTGTGATGCCTGAAAATGATCTTCTCCAAGATCTGAATCTGTTACCGAAAGCTGCCCTTGAACTTGTGTCGTTAAATCTTCAGTTAACGTGCCTGCATCCACACCTGTGATAACGGCGTTGTCGTCGTTCCCGCCGATCGTCATATCAATGGTTTGTGGAGTGCCATCTTTGGTGTGAATAGTGAAGCTTTCGTGCAATGAAGTGGCTGCGGTTAAAGCTTGAACATTAGAGAGCGAGTTATCAACTTGATACTGCCAATGTCCATCAGCATCGATAGTTAATGAACCATATTTACCTGAGATAACTTCCGGTGTAACCGAACTTTCATTTTGGTCAGGGTCTATGACATCGATTTTGCCGTTGGCATGTAACAAGCCTTGTGAATCAATATTGTGATCTTCTGTTACCACACCTGTTAAGTCTCCAGAAATACTTGGCGTGTCTTGCTTACCTGTTACTGGTATCTGGACAATGATGCTCGAGCCATTAGATAGATGTAACGCAAAATGGTCAGTACCTGGTTGGTGCTGATTTAACAGGATGTATTGAGGAGAATTTGGATTCAATACGAATGTGTATTGACCATTTGCATCAACATGAAGCTCTCCGTACGTACCTTTTATGACTTCTGGCATAAAGGTGACGGGTAAAGCGGGCGTCGTAGGCGCATTCGAATGAGTCGGCTGACCGTTACTTCCTGAGGAGATAGTCGGCATCGATACCGAAGGAATGTAATGGACTTGCGGGTGAGAAAGCGTCGATAAATGATGAGAAGGAACCAAGTGAGAGCTCGAACCATGGGCGGCATGACTTGCACTTAAGGTTGAGTTTACGTCGTTGTCACTCGTCTGAGCTTCTTGGAGAGCAACCGCTGATGAATCCGCCTTGTTATGGTCATCGGTGACATCTTTTTCGGTCACGTTATTTGCGGTTACTTGATCTGCTGCGTCGCTGGAATTGTCTATACTTTCTGCAGCAGCGTGTTTAGCCAATGATGGCAAAATCATCATGAGTGACTGAAAAAGTGGGATATTCACTTTTAGATGTGAATGCAGTCTGCGCTTCTTTTTTTGTGTTGGTTTCTTTTGTTCTAGCTTGTTACTTTTCTTATTTTTGATTTCTGTATTTTTCTTGTTTGCTTCGACGTTTTTTTTGTTAGCCATTTTTATCATCCGTGAATCGTGGTTGCACTATCTTAAGTAAAATACACAGATAGAGGTTTCGCTAGCTAATTGGATAATTTTTAAAGAAAAAACTGCAAAGTCGAAGAATTATCTCATTTTGATGAAAGAGAGGATGAATACTTTTTCAACGGTCAGGTAAATATCGGCACAATGGCATTGACCTTACCCTAAGGGGAACGTTTATAGTTGCGATGTAAATTCAAAGGTAAACTATGACAAACACATTCCGAAAAACTTGGATTATTGTTTTCAGCATCATTGCGATGTTGATGTCTAGCTATGCCTCAAGCTCCTCAGCCTTGATGACTGAAGTAATGATGATGGAAATGGGGTCGAGCAAGTCGGCTTGTTACCACAGCGATACTTCGGTTAATGATTCAATGGCAGGGTGTCATGTGATGAGTGAAGAAGTACACGCTGAAGACTCTAACATGAGTGCCCATGCTTTGATGGCTCAATTCGATATGTCTTCAATGAGCGAAGACGGCATTCCGATGATGGGTAACCATTGTTCGAGTGCCGATTGCTGTGCCTCAATGTGTTCTGCAAGTCCCTATCCAATCCAGGCTGTTCAAGCCGTTGATCAACTTTCCTTTTCATTAGCTCGTTTTCAATCGGTCACGATTGGCCAGAAAGTCGCACGTGCACAATCTTTGCTACGCCCACCTTCCGCATAAACCTATATCTAAAAATACAGCTCTATCAGTTAGATAAATCTGATAAGCCATTCTTTTTTATGCGCTAATTAGCGCTAGATATGGACATTCATTGTGAATATGAAACCAACAACCTCTGTGTTTGTCATGAACACGAGCTTAGTGGTTGCTGCTGCCTTGCCTATGGCCTTGTTTTCAAGTGCTACGCTCGCGGCTACCACGGCGTCAGCTTCAAATGCTCAACACATCTCAGCACATGACCAAGCAAGCTCGACGCAGCAACTCAATACACTGATTGAGATTGCTTTAAGCGAAGATGGAAATCGCAAACAGTACTTTGCTCAGTCTCAAGCGATGCGAGAAACGGGCATTGCCAGCGCGACCTTAATGGACCCGAAATTAAAAGTTGGATTTGGCGGTTTGCCTGTCGATAGCTTTCAATTCGACGAAGACCCGATGACTAATATATCGGTAGGGCTGATGCAGCAGTTTGAGCGTGGCGATACGCTTAACCTCCAACAGAAAAAGGCAGGCCAACAGGCAGATGCTTTAGCTTTGCAGGTGCAAGCAAGAGAATTGACGGTTGCGAATAGCATGACGCAGCTTTGGCTTGAGTTAGGTTATCAGCAAAAGGCTGAGTCGGTGATTCGTCAAAATCGTCGTTTGTTGGTTGAGCTTGAAAACTATGTACAAACCAATTACTCGATTGGTAAAAGTGAAGCGCAAGATCTGCTTAACGCTCAGCTTCAAGTGAGCAAGCTTGATGAGAAACTTCAGGCAAACCAGCAGGTTCAGCGTCGTCTAATCTCTCAGCTTTCTGAATGGTTGGGTTCTGATTGGCTAGGCTCTCAGGTTCTTGATTCTCAGGGCACACTGAATGCAACTAACCAAATCGATTGGTCGTTGTTGGAAAGTAAATTAGCGACCAATATTGATTCAACCAAGCACTACCAGCTACTGACTGACCATCCTTTGGTTAAGATCTCCGATGTCAGTATTTCCTCCAATCAAACTCAGGTTGAGTTAGCCGAGCAAGCTTATACCCCGCAGTTTGGGGTGGAAGTGATGTATGCACACCGTCAAGCCAATAACATGGCGGGTGAACCAACTTCTGATCTGGTAAGTGCTTATCTGACTGTCGACATCCCGCTGTTTACAGGGAACCGACAAGATAAAAACTTATCGGCTGCTCAGTATCAAGTTGGTGCGGCCAAATCTCAAAAAGACACCTTACTTTCCCAAATGAACGCGCAAGTGAACGCATTGCTGGTGGACAGATCAAATCTGATCCAGCGATTAGATCGCTATCAAACGTCCTTGCTTCCTCAAACCGCAGCCCGAATCAGCGCGGTTGAGAGGGGCTATCAAAACAATACCGCCCAGTTTAACGATGTCATTTTAGCAACGACCGATGAGCTGGCGCTTAAGTTAGAGCAACAACGTTTGATCACCGATCTCAACATCGTTAACAGCAAACTGGCGGCGTTAGTCAGTGGCTTTGAATACCAAGTAAACCAACCACAACTCAATTCAAGCGCGACTAAACACACAGCCAATCAATAAGGGAATAGACAATGAGTACAGTAAAAGTAGCAACAATCGCTTTATTGGTCGGTGGTGCATTGGGTTTTGGTGTGAACCATTTTCTAATTAATCCAGCACATGACATGTCAGCAATGGCAACGAGTACAGGCGCAGATGTAAGTAAACAGGCCAAGGATGAACCTCTGTATTGGGTGGCTCCGATGGATCCAAATTATCAGCGAGACAAGCCGGGTCAGTCACCTATGGGGATGGATTTAATCCCTGTTTACGCGGATGACTCAAGTGGTGTTAAAGATGAGCCCGGTACCGTGTTCATTGATTCGTCGGTAGAAAATAATCTGGGTGTCAAAACAGCGAAAGTTAAGTTCGAAGCGCTGTCTCCTCGGATTGAAACCGTGGGTTATGTGGCGTTCGATGAAAGTACATTGTGGCAAACCAACGTAAGAGCAGCTGGTTGGGTTGAGAAGCTCTACATCAACTCAGTGGGTGAGAAGGTAAACAAAGGTGATGTGCTTTTCACACTCTATTCTCCAGAGCTTGTTAAAGCACAAGAAGAGTTGATCAGTGCTTATAAAACGGGTCGTAAAGGTTTGATCAAGGGCTCGACTGAACGCCTAATTACCTTGGGTGTTGATAAGACTCAAATCCGCGCTATTACGCGCAAAGGCAAAGCCTCGCAAACCATTGAAGTCAAAGCGCCAGCCGATGGTGTCATCGCAAGCCTGAATATCCGAGAAGGTGGTTATCTTTCACCTGCACAAGCGGTGATCAGTGCTGGCCCATTAGGCGAAGTATGGGTTGATGCAGAGGTGTTTGAGCGCCAAGCGCATTGGATCTCGTCAGGCAGCAATGCGGTGATGACGCTAGATGCCATTCCCGGCAAAGAGTGGTTGGGTAATGTCGATTACGTGTACCCAATCCTTGACCCAAAAACTCGAACCTTGCGCGTTCGTTTGAAGTTCTCCAATCCCCATGGCGAGCTTAAGCCAAATATGTTTGCCAATATTGCGCTGAAACCCATTAGTGATGAAGCGGTTCTTACTATCCCAAGATCTTCGGTGATTCACTCCGGTGGTATGACTCGAGTGGTGATGTCAGAAGGTTCTGGCAAGTATCGCTCTGCTCGTATTGAGGTTGGTCGTGAAGCTGGCGAAAAAATAGAGGTGCTTCAAGGGCTAGAGCAAGGTGAGAACATTGTCACTTCTGCGCACTTCATGTTGGATTCTGAAGCGAGCCAATCTGCTGATCTGTCACGCATCAATGGTGTTGAGGAAGAAGCTGAAACCGTGTGGGCAAACGGTGAAATTTCCGACGTTATGCAAGGCAGCCGTATGGTGACGATTAACCATCAGCCTGTTCCTGAATGGGATTGGCCGGGTATGGTGATGAATTTCACCTTTGCGGAAGGCTTAGACATGAGTGACGTGAAACGTGGTAAGGCGATTGATTTTGAGATGAGAAAGACAGAGTCAGGGCAGTACGAGGTTGTTGATTACAAGGTCAACAAACACAAGATCGCCGGCGAAGTTTGGGTAACGGGTGACATCACCATGTTGATGGCAGATTTTGGCATGATCACTGTAAAACATCAGCCAGTCCCTGAGTGGAATTGGAAAGCGGGTGAAATGAATTTCCAAGCCAGTGATGACCTTGATTTATCTGAGTTTGCCGAGGGTCAAACCATTCGGTTTCTAGTGGCGAAGCAAGGTTCTGATTATGTGCTCAAATCTCTCGAACCGACGAATAGCACGGGTGAGGGCGAACTATGATCAATGCAATTATTCGCTGGTCTATTAGCAACCGTTTCTTAGTGCTGGTTGCCACTGTCGCCATCGTATTTGGCGGTTTATACAGCGTTAAAAATACACCTGTCGATGCCATTCCTGATTTGTCAGATGTTCAGGTAATCATCAAAACCAGTTATCCGGGTCAAGCCCCACAGGTGGTCGAGGATCAGGTGACCTATCCATTGACCACCGCCATGTTAGCTGTACCGGGTGCTGAAACAGTTCGTGGCTACTCGTTCTTTGGTGATTCCTATGTCTATATCATCTTCAATGACGATACCGATATGTACTGGGCGCGTTCACGAGTGTTGGAGTACTTAAGCCAAGTTGCACCTAACTTGCCATCGAGTGCCAAGCCAACACTAGGACCCGATGCAACCGGTGTGGGCTGGGTTTACAGCTACGTGTTGCAAGATAAAACAGGTCAGCACGACTTAGCGGAACTTCGTAGTTTGCAAGATTGGTTCTTGAAGTATGAATTGCAAACTGTAGAAGGCGTGTCTGAAGTGGCGACCGTTGGTGGCATGGTGAAGCAGTATCAAGTACAGATTGATCCGGCCAAGTTACGTGCATATGACCTGACGCTTCAGCAAGTCAACAAGGCAATCCAAGATGGTAATCAAGAAACAGGAGCGTCTGTTGTTGAGATTGCGGAAGCCGAACATATGGTTCGTACCACCGGTTACCTGACAAGCATCGAAGATATTCAATCTCTGCCGCTAAAAGTGACCGACAAAGGTACTCCGCTGCTATTAGGTGACATTGCTGACATTAACCTTGGCCCGCAAATGCGTCGTGGTATCTCTGAACTTAATGGTGAAGGAGAAGCGGTTGGCGGCGTTATCGTGATGCGCTTTGGTGAAAATGCCAGTGAAGTGATCGACTCAGTCAAATCCAAGCTCGCTGAACTGCAAGCTGGCTTACCTGACGGTGTCGAGATTGTCGCGACTTATGACCGTTCGACTTTGATTGATTCAGCCGTTGAAAACCTTTGGAAGAAGCTGGCTGAAGAGTTCATCGTGGTCGCCGTCGTGTGTGCGCTGTTCTTGTTCCATATCCGCTCGTCGTTGGTTATCGCATTAAGTTTACCTGTTGGTATCTTAGGCGCATTCATCGTTATGCATTGGCAGGGTATTAACGCCAACATCATGTCTCTTGGCGGAATAGCGATTGCGATTGGCGCCATGGTGGATGGTGCCATAGTGATGATCGAGAACGTTCATAAACACATTGAACGGACTCCGCTCACTGATAAAAACCGTTGGCAAGTGATTGGTAAGGCAGCAGAAGAAGTTGGCGCACCGCTTTTCTTCTCTCTGATTATCATTACCTTGAGCTTTGTGCCTGTGTTCGCGCTAGAAGGGCAAGAAGGCAAGATGTTCTCGCCACTTGCGTTTACCAAGACGTATGCGATGGCGGCAGCGGCGGGTTTGGCTATCACGCTTGTGCCTGTGCTAATGGGTTACTTCATTCGCGGCAACGTGCTACCTGAACACAAAAACCCAGTAAACCGCAGCCTAGTGGCGATGTATAAACCGCTTCTGAACCTCAGCCTAAAGTATCCAAAGGTGATGATTGTTATCGCACTTGGCTTAATGGCGTCTGCTTATTACCCAACCAGTAAACTTGGTAGTGAATTCATCCCTCCTTTAGACGAAGGGGATTTGATGTACATGCCAACCACGTATCCGGGTATCTCAATAGGTAAGGCTCGTGAGTTGTTGCAACAAACCAACAAGCTCATCAAAACCATTCCAGAAGTCGAAACCACGTGGGGAAAAATTGGCCGAGCAGAGACAGCAACCGATCCTGCGCCACTGACTATGATTGAAACGGTTATTCAGCTTAAACCAAGAGATGAATGGCGTGACGGTGTCACTACTGAGTCGCTACGAAAAGAGTTTGATGCTCTGATTCAATTCCCCGGTTTGACTAACGCATGGGTTATGCCAATCAAGACTCGGATCGACATGTTAGCGACCGGTATTAAAACGCCAATCGGAATCAAAATAGCAGGGCCAGATCTGAGTGTTATAGAGGACATTGGCTCTCAGCTCGAACCTATCTTAAATGGTGTTAGCGGTACGGCTTCTGTGTATGCCGAACGTGTGGCTGGTGGTCGCTATGTCACGATAGACATCAAACGTCGTTCTGCTGCGCGATATGGCTTGAGCATTAAAGAAGTGCAACAGGTTATTTCGACTGCGGTTGGTGGCATGAACGTGGGCGAAACCGTTGAGGGGCTAGAGCGTTACCCAATCAATGTCCGTTACCCACAAAGCTATCGTGATTCTGTCGTTAAGCTGCAGAACCTGCCGTTAGTGACACCAAATGGAGCGCGAATTGCTTTGTCTGATGTCGCGGATATTCGCTATGAAGATGGGCCACCAATGATTAAGACGGAGAACGCGCGTCCTAATGGCTGGGTGTTCGTTGACATCGAAGGTCGCGACCTTGGTTCTTATGTGGCAGAGGCGCAAAAAGTCGTTACAGATCAAATCGTCTTGCCTGCTGGATATTCATTGGCATGGTCTGGTCAATACGAATACATGGAGCGCGCCAAAGAACGTTTAAGTGTCGTTGTGCCAATTACCATCGCCATCATCATGTTGTTGCTCTACCTCAGTTTCCGCCGTGTCGGTGAGGTGATGATGATCATGCTGACATTACCACTCGCGATGGTTGGTGGTTTATGGCTAATGCATATCCTCAATTACAACTTCTCCATTGCAGTGGGGGTGGGCTTCATCGCCCTTGCCGGGGTAGCTGTTGAGATAGGCGTCATTATGTTGGTCTACCTAAACCAAGCATGGCACTACAAGAAATTGGATGCGGAGCAGAACCAGCAAGCGCTTCAGGGTGAAGACTTAACGGATGCGATTCGTGAGGGCGCAGGACTACGTGTTCGCCCAGTGATGATGACAGTACTTACGGTGATTATTGGCCTCATTCCAATTATGTATGGCGAGGGAACGGGTTCTGAAGTGATGCAGCGAATTGCTGCGCCGATGATAGGCGGAATGGCGTCTGCACTGTTGCTTACCCTACTGGTTTTGCCTGCAATCTTTAAGCTCTGGAAACAGCGTGAGATTACGCATAGCCAAAACGAGACAAACAAATAACGTATTGATTATTAGCCCTTACCTACCAAAAACAGAGTGGGTAAGGGCGTACCACATGAACATGTGAAACTAACAAATAAATAACTGAATTAATCTAAGGAACGATCATGAAAAAGACACTTATTGCGATTGCAATGACGTTAACTACTGCAACGGCTTTTGCTGAAATGGACCATTCGATGATGAAGAGTGGAGAGATGGATCATTCAAAAATGGATCACAGCATGATGAAGGATGGAAAGATGGACCATTCGAAGATGATGAATATGGATGGAATGATGAATATGGAAGGCATGTCTGAAGTGGGTATGCCTGCGACAGGCGCAAAGCCGGATAAAGTGGTTCATGTTCTGTTAAGTGACGATATGAAAATCACCTTTAAGAACAAGGTTGATATTGAGCCGAACGACGTGGTGCAGTTCGTTGTTATGAACACGGGCAAGATTGATCACGAATTCTCGATTGGTTCTGCTTCAGAGCAGTTAGAGCACCGTGAAATGATGAAAAACATGGGTAATCACGCTCATGACTCGGGCAGCACAGTTACAGTTAAGCCGGGCAAAGCAAAGCAGATGCTTTGGCATTTCCACGGTGATAATCAAGTCGAATTTGCCTGCAATATTCCAGGACATGCGGAAGCGGGCATGGCGAAGTCGATAACGCTTTAGGCATTATCTAATAGAGCTAGAAATAGCTGCTAGAAAAGTACTAAAAACAGAAAGCTAAAAGATAAGTCTTAGTTCATCACGCTAGTTGAGACTTATCTTTCTTGGCCACTACTGTAATAGGATCGATGTTTCTAGTAGGTGGTGAGCTTCGCCACTGAGGTGTGGTAGCTCTGACATGATCTTCTTAAGCTTGTCGTCGATCGATTCCACTTCATTCAAAGAACGAAACGCAAGCACGGCCTGTTCTGGTTCGCTGCTCACATAACCTTTCAACGTATTAAGCTGAATTTTGTTCGCATTTTCGACTTTTGACAGTGCGACATTGATTGCTTCGATGTTTATTGTTAACTCATTGCTTTTAAACATTTTTAATTATTTTTGGTTGTTGCTAATGCGCGCACATTAACACAATGATTTTTGCAGATATTGACCAAGATTATTAAATTGGAACAATTTTGAAAATCGTTAAAAGCTAGACTGCAATATGTGATGGGAAAGGTTTAAGAAATTCGAAGCGATTTAAGGAGTTAATAGCGCTAGCGGCTCAATTAGCGGTGGTTGGTTAGACTTAACAAAATGGGTTTAAGCTATATGGATTAATGCTTATAGATTTAACGAGCGGAGAAGTTTTTTGAATAGGGTATCGCTGGAAGAAAACACGTAACGAAACATAAAGAGGAATTGGAGCGTGCAGCGGGAATCGAA
>NZ_AJZM02000182.1 GCF_000272405.2 Vibrio tasmaniensis 1F-187 | reverse complement strand
TTTAATTACGCAACAAAGCCCTGCACGATAGTCTAAATAGTCTCGTTCTTTAAGGTGGGAGGCAATTGGATTCCCTAATTCTTCAATTGTCTTAGCTATTAGCTCCCGAGCTTGTTTACCCGATTTCAACGTATGACCGTGTATGGTCCACCAAGCGTCTAACAGTTCGCTCATTCTACGGTGATCGGGTTTACTTCCCATCCATGGCTTATCGTCAATCTCCTTCATCGTGTGAAGCTCAAAAGCCTTTGCTTCTCCCCTAGTCGTAAACTTTTTACGAACACGTTTCCCCGTTCGCCCATTCGGGTAACATTCGCAGAGCCAAGGTTTGGTAGAACCATCTTTTAAATTACGGATAGACATAATAAAGCCTAAAATTACTGTATATAAAAACAGTTTAATTGAGGCTAAAACGTAGAACAATGTTTTATATCGGACAAAAAGCACAGGTTAGGCTCCTATCTCAAAGTGCTAAGAAAGCTAATAGGTTATTGTGATCCGCAACAGCAGTTTTGACAGTACAAAACTGGAAGGTAACTTCTCTCGTTGGAAAGACTTGAAGAGCATTATAATGGTTGAAAACTTCCGTATTGAGAAATGAAAAGTAATCGACCTAGAGTATCGTTACTATATCAGCTCCAAAGTGCTAAGCGCAGAGCAAGCTGCGATGGCAGTTAGAGAGCATTGGGATATAGAGTCAATGCATTGGGTACTTGATGTCAGTATGAATGAGGATGCGTGCCAGATATACAAAGACCATGGAGCGGAGAATCTATCTTGCTTGCGTCATATGAGCTTAAATATGCTCAGAGAAGAGCCAACTAAGCTAAGCATTGTTGGGAAGCAAAAGCGATGCATGATGAATACAACCATTCTAGAGGCAGTATTAAGTGCTGGTTTTACTCAGGCGGTGAAAAACTAGGCACTCATGCGGTCGCCCTGCTGCTCAATTGACTCTAAATTATGTTTTTTTTATACAACCTCATTCAACTGAGGTATTTACTCTATTTTTTAACGAAAATACCACCATATTCTAGTTAAAAGTGAACTGCTGTATTGAATTCACGCTAAGTTGATGTTAATTTAGCCAATATTCGACTATATTACACTCGATGAATAAGGGCGTAACGATTTTTATTCTCACTCCTCGGTTGTTAAGGTAGGTAATGTGCCATTAGTCATGGCGTTATTTTTAGAATAAATGTGGGTTCATTGATGAGTATTAAAGATTTAAGTGTAGTAAAGAAAATTGGGTTGAGTTACTTAGCCGTATTTCTGGTTTTTGCAGTTGTTTCTGTAGTGATGATGTCGAGTTTATTATCACTGACTAAAAACACAGCGATATTAACTGATAAAAGCCTGCCATCGGTTGCCTTGCTTAAAGGTATTCAAGTTGATATTACAAAAGTTCGTAAAGATGAATTTTCGCTTCTGTCAAATGCAAAGCATCCCAAAATCGCGGAATGGATAGAGGAGCTTGAACAATGGAGGGAAAATGTTCAACAAGGTATTTTATCGTATGAAGCTCTAGCGCTGAGTGAGCAAGAAAAGCGTTCTTTTAAAGTATTTAAAGATACATGGAATAGTTATATTTCTGAAACGCAGCAATATAATTATTTACTTGCACAAGGTAAGGCAAAAAAAGCAAATGAAGTTGTTTTATCTAGTTTCACTACATATACAAAAGCTCTTACTAGCTTGGACAATACGCTTAGCTTAAATGATGAGCTTATAAATCAGCTAAAAGTAGAAGTACAAAGTGAATCTCAATCGACTCAACTTACTGCCACCGCTGGTTCCTTAGTCATTATCGGTATGATAATTCTTTCGTCAGTTCTGTTATCTCGAGTAGTTTGTAAACCGGTTAATCGAGCTTTATGGTTTGCTTCTCAGATAGCTAAAGGTCAGTTGAATAATACAATTGACGAAAGAGAGTTAACTGAAGATGAACTTGGTACTTTGCTGAAAGAGTTAGTATCAATGCAAAATAATTTGCATTCTTTAGTCTCAGAGGTGAGTGATTCTACAATTCAATTAACAGCAGCGGTGGAAGAGGTGAGTGCAATATCAGCTCAAACGGCTTCAGGAATGCAAAATCAACAATTAGAGTTGAGTTCTGTTGCATCGGCCATGACAGAAATGCAGGCCGCAGTTAACGAGGTAGCGCAGAATACAGAAAGTGGAGCTACCTCAGCAAACTCAGCAACTGAAGTTGCAAAGCACGGAACCGAGATTTTAAATAAAACAATCCAAGAAATTGATAAGGTCACTAAAACAATACAAAACACAGATGAATTGGCAAGTGATCTAGAAAATAGTTCAAGTAGCATTAATGTTGTTGTTGATGTTATTAGAGGGATTGCGGAACAAACGAACCTATTAGCCTTGAATGCTGCAATAGAAGCTGCTAGAGCAGGAGAGCAAGGGAGAGGCTTTGCTGTAGTAGCTGATGAAGTTCGTTCTCTGGCTCAACGAACGCAAGAATCTACAACGCAGATTGTCGATATTGTTGAAGACTTACAAGAAAAAACCATCAAAATGGGGGAGGCAAGCAGGGAGTGTCAGAGTGGTATCGCTACATGTGTTGACCAAGTCAATGAGGCTGGAGAACAAATTGATATGATTGAACACTCTGTCGAGAATATTGCTCAGATGAGTACTCATATTGCAACAGCATGTAGTGAGCAAAACTCAGTGTCAGAAGAGTTAAATCGAAGTGTGGAGCATATTAATTCAGCATCCTCAGAAATGGCAGAAGGCACTTCACAAACCGCTATAGCGTGTCAGGAAATCAGTAGTCTAGCTCATAATCTCCAATCGAGGATGGGAGCATTCAAGCTATAGAAAGGTGCACTACGCCTTAGATTTTTTTAATCAGGAGTGGCGTTGTTGATCAAATCAGCTCGAAGATCAACTCTAAGCCATTTCTGTCCAGAATCTTCATAGTTGGCACTTCGTAACGTAGAAGTGCCCCATAATCACTAAGAGTAAATGGTCATACACATTCTATTCATCTGTGTTTGCAATATCTTTTCCTCATGCCTAGAGCTCCAACAATGTAACTAAATGTTCTAATCCACAACAGACTAACCTTCAATCACACTCACGCACGACATGTTGTTCAACTATTTCTAAGCTATTGAATAATTGAGAACTAAAGGGAAGTTTTGATTGATAACATGCCTTGAATTGGAAGCAATATGTGCTTGCACGGTTTTCAACTAGAAATTAGATTCAAACTAATTATATGCATAATTTTCAGTTGGTTAGATAGGGTTCTTGAGATATGCTGAATACATAAATTCGTGCTGGCACGATATTAAAATGTTAGGCATCAAAATGTCAATATAAGGATGAGTATGAAATTATATAAGTATGTCTCGGCAGATATAGCCAAGTTAATTTTAAAAAATCGAACAATTCGTTATACGCAACCTGATTTCGGCTTTGTTGTGTAATTCAGTGG
>NZ_AJZM02000181.1 GCF_000272405.2 Vibrio tasmaniensis 1F-187 | reverse complement strand
GCTATGAAAACAACACAAATATCATACGACGAACATCAATCTTTTGCAGATCAACTTTTATCGCTGGGCGTAGTTAAGAGCCGACAAGCAGCCAATGCAACGCAGAGTTACGCCATTATGTGGCAGCATGGAACAGACTTAAGGAGTGTTTTAA
Source organism: Vibrio tasmaniensis 1F-187 (assembly GCF_000272405.2). GTDB lineage: Bacteria > Pseudomonadota > Gammaproteobacteria > Enterobacterales > Vibrionaceae > Vibrio > Vibrio tasmaniensis_A. The sequence goes on along the minus strand of NZ_AJZM02000181.1, from coordinate 65 downwards.
AAGATCGTCAATTTTACGAACATAAAGCGCGCCTAAAAGCGATTGGTATCGATATTGGTCAACAA
>NZ_AJZM02000180.1 GCF_000272405.2 Vibrio tasmaniensis 1F-187 | reverse complement strand
TTTTAGCCGAACCCTTCGGGCAGCTCTTGTGGTTCATTTCTACAGCGTTATCGGCTTTTCATGTAGGCCAGCTACACGTCAAAGCCTCTTCCTTGTATAAATTTTCCACAAGATGCTGCAAAACCCAGCTCGAAAGATCAACAGCCCCTAAATTTAGAGAAACGTTTAATGCTGCAGCGGCGCATTGACAACGAAACGATTTAACAAAATGAACGTTGTTATCTGGTTCTGCGAGTATTGTTACGATAACTTCCAATAACTTTTAGTGCTTATAAGTAATACAATTGGTGGTGTTATATTGTTCGAAATTTATTACTTACTGGATAAGGTTGTTGAAAAATGACAGTGTTTTTTCCGCATTATTCTTGACTCGGCAAGTTCTTGTTGTGAGCTACTCTAGTACCTTTAGGGGGCAGGGAAAGGTGTCAGACGCTTTGATTTATTGGGGGGAACTTTAAGAGTGTGCCTGACTCATTTTTCTTTGGTCAGAACGATAGGAATGTACACTAATTAAACCTATCAAGCTTTATCTGTAAGTGATTTACTGATTCGTATCCGGTTAGATATTGTCGGATATGAAGGACGAAAGACTGAGTTGCTATCTGATTTGTCACTTATTAATCACAAGACCTATTCTTTGGGTTTATATGAGGCCAATTCGATAAGTGATGTCAGTATCCGCATTCGAAATTCATGCGCTGGATCACGCACGAAAGTCCTAAAACGGTTGCCTTAGCGGATTCGGCTAGTTATTATAATGAGTATATAATCATACAATAACATATTTGGAGTTGAACATGACTAAACCTGTAATCGGTTTCATTGGCCTAGGTCTTATGGGCGGCAACATGGTTGAAAACCTGCAAACACGCGGTTACCACGTAAACGTAATGGATCTAAGCGAAGAAGCGATGGCTCGTGTTACTGCTCGTGGCAATGCTACAGCTTTCACTTCCGCTAAAGAACTTGCAGCTGCAAGTGATATTGTTCAGTTTTGCCTTACCACCTCTGCTGTTGTTGAAAAAATCGTTTACGGCGAAGACGGTGTTCTAGCGGGCATCAAAGAAGGTGCAGTACTCGTAGACTTCGGTACGTCTATCCCTGCTTCTACTAAGCAAATCGGCGCAGCTCTTGCTGAAAAAGGCGCGGGTATGATCGACGCACCTCTAGGTCGTACTCCAGCCCATGCTAAAGATGGTCTTCTGAACATCATGGCTGCTGGCGACATGGAAACTTTCAACAAAGTTAAACCTGTTCTTGAAGAGCAAGGCGAAAACGTATTCCACCTAGGCGCTCTAGGTGCTGGTCACGTGACTAAGCTTGTAAACAACTTCATGGGTATGACAACGGTTGCGACTATGTCTCAAGCTTTCGCTGTCGCTCAACGCGCTGGTGTTGATGGTCAGCAATTGTTTGACATTATGTCTGCAGGTCCATCTAACTCTCCGTTCATGCAATTCTGTAAATTCTACGCGGTAGACGGCGAAGAGAAGCTAGGTTTCTCTGTTGCTAACGCAAACAAAGATCTTGGTTACTTCCTTGCTCTTTGCGAAGAGCTAGGTACTGAGTCTCTAATCGCTCAAGGTACCGCAACAAGCCTACAAGCTGCTGTAGATGCTGGCCTTGGTCAAAACGACGTACCAGTAATCTTCGACTACTTCGCTAAACTAGAGAAGTAATCACGTCGTTTAGACACGGTTGGATAAAGAACCTGCTCATTTGAGTGGGTTTTTTTATGCTTGTTTTTAGACATTCTTGGAACGATATTTTTTAAGGAAGTGTACTTAATGAAGAGTGGGAAGAATGAAAACGGGTTTGTAGAGTTGGGTATCTGATTCGCTAATGTGTTGAACATGAACATGAACATGAACATGAACATAAGGATCAACTGGTGATATGAGATTATGAAATTACAAGGCGATGTTTGCCCAATAATTAGTATATAGACACACGTATTGTCAGGTATTGCTCAAAGAGGGCAATAACCCGAACGATAACCCACTCAACGCCATTTGATAATGAGGAATATACGGTGACTAGCAAGGTTACCATTATTGTTTACTAGGACTTAATGCAGCCTTATTCTTTATGGCGTAGCGAAATGTCTAGGCTCTTCGTTTGAGCTATATCGATCTAAATGAGATAAGCCTGAGACTACACAAGCAGTTCAGACATTTTCTCGGGACAGTAACTTTGTTACTTTTTGGTGGCGATCAGTCATACATCAATTCGTTGGCTTTGTTTGAGTCGAACTCTATCAATGACTTGCGAGCAAGATGTCTGAAGGGCAGCGCTTTTACTAGCTCTTCAAAGGGCTGAATGGCAAATGCCCAAAAGATAGAGCCGTCTAATCCAAAGATGATCAATGCACACAATGGAATTGAAATTACCCATTGACCAGTAAAGTTGATTTTGAAGACTGCGGTTGTTTTTCCTAGTGCTCTCAATACATTTCCATGGACTGTGTTGTAGCCACGAACAATCGGTAAAAAGATGTAGAGTGGGGCGATAACGGCCAACGCTTGATATGTAGACTCGTCCAAGTTCGGGTAAATGTCACCAATCACCATACTTAAGCCTGCGAACAAGATTGCACACACAAAAGAAATGACTACCGCAATATCAATGCTGGTATCGACGTTTTTGACTAGGTCATCCATCTTTTTAGAGCCAATCGCTTGGCTGATAGTAATTGCGGAAGAGTGAGCCCAAGCGGTAATAAATTGAGAGACAGCCCTAATCCAAGGCATCACCAAAGTAATCGCAACATACGCGTTGATGTTAAGTTGCGAATACAGTAACTGATAAATCGTTGCGCCAATCAACAGCATGGTTACATTTGCTGCGACAGGGAATATCTCGATAAAGTGACGGCGAACGTTTGTCATGAACTCTGATCGTTGGGCGTCTAATTTGAGTGAAATTGCTGAGCTGAAATACACGCAAAGAACCAGATACACAAGGCGAAGGGTGATAGCAATAACACTGCCTAGCGCGGCGCCTTGAACACCAATACCTTCGAAATTTGAAAAGCCGTGAATGAGCCCATAAGAAAGTACAGCGTTGATCGGCAATTCAATCAAATACCCTTTAAACGGTATCTTGGTTCTTCCTAATGCGTTAAATAGGGCGATAATCACTTGCGTTAATGCAGTGAAAATGACGAGATACTTTGAGATATCAAGGTAGTGGCTGATTTCTAAGTAAAGGGCTTTATCGTCGGTTAAGGCTTGAATTAAAGGCTGTTCTAAAAAGGTGAGTAGAAACCAAAATATTGTCGCGATACCTAAGTTGATGAACAGACCTGCCCAAAACGCTTTGGATAATGAAGCGGTGATGCCAGAACCTACGGCGCGGCTTAATACTAGTTGAGTGCCGTTTGCCAGCGCCATTTGAATACCGAGTACAAAGGCAACCATAGTCGTCGCAATTCCCATGGCAGCCAAAGGTATTTCACCAAGAGGAGAGACCAGCAGCGTATCGATCATCAACATCGACTGCATCAATATACCGTTTAGGGCTAGGGGCCAGGCGAGAGAGAAATTTTTCCTTACATACGATTGTGTAGACACAAACAACACCTTATGTGTGTAACCGTAAGTTTTCTCTGAGAGGACCCGAGTTCAACATTTAAAGATGAAACACTACGGTAATGGATGGTTAAAAATGGGCGCTAAAACTGACTGACTCGTGTATTGGGATACACGAGTCAGTCTTGTCAATCTTGGTTATGCGATGGCTAATTCAACCCTAGACAGCTTTTGATTTTCATCATCAAGTAAAGCTTGAGAGGCTATTCGAGCCTGATTCGCATTGCCTGACATAATCGCATCATATATCGCTTTATGCTCTTCTAAACAGAAGCGACCGCCTTCGGCAGAGTGGTCGATAAACTGTTTGAAAATCGTCGACAGAATGTTCGCGAACGGAATGTAAAACTGGTTACCCGTCGACAAGAAAATCGTTTGGTGAAACAGATGATCGTTGGTTGTCCACTCTTCATAATCAAAGCCATTTGCCGCGATGGTCATCTTTTGGAAAAGAATCGAAAGCTCTTTACGTTGCTCTACCGTAGCGTTGGATGCCGCAAGCGCACACGCTTCTGGGTCAATCGCTTTTCTTAAGCCTAAAAATTGAGATAAGAAGGGTTTGGTGTCTTCCAGATCTTGAATCCAATCTAGGAGTTGAGGGTCTAAAAAGTGCCATTGAGCACGTGGCCTGATATGAGTCCCCACTTTAGGTTTTGATTCGATAAGCCCTTTGGCTAAAAGTAGCTTTGTCGATTCGCGAAGTGCAGTTCGACTGACGCCAAAGACTTCACACAACTCCATTTCACTGGGTAATTTCTCTTTTTCTTTGAGCTCTCCCGACAGAATTTTACGCGCAATCTGTCGAGCCACTTGAACATGAATTCGGCGGCTTGAATCTGCCACCAATGAAAATATAGCCATATAAACCACCTCAGGCTGACGTATTAAGTATAAAAACAGCGGATAGATTTAAGTTAGCGCGACTTTAAGCTTGAGGGATAATGCTTGTAGCGGCTATCGAGTCAAACATCTACAGTCACCTATTATTTTAATAAATCATACAATAACACCTTGTTCAATCAAGTGTACAACGATAGAAATGCGTCGCAGTGAAGGGGAACTCACAAGTTAAGGTGATTTTTGTGATGTTACGCATGCCAAAATTGCGTAAATAGGAACTATTTGTATGTATAAATAAGAAGGTACGACTGGTAGTGATAAGCTTCGAAAAGTTTGTGGGATTTTGATAGAACCATAGAGTATAAGGGAGCTCACGTTATTATCCCCCTCATTTGGTGCATTATACTTTCAGTGCTATAGTACGAGTTAAATAATACATATCTAATAAGTAAGTAGACTCATGGCAGAAACTTTCAAATCTATTTCAGGCTCTAAGCGAAGCCTTCATGTGCAGGTGGCACGTGAAATCGCTCGTGGTATTTTGTCGGGTAATTTACCTCAGGGTTCGATTATCCCTGGTGAGATGGCTCTGTGTGAGCAGTTTGGTATTAGCCGCACGGCGTTGCGAGAGGCGGTGAAACTTCTAACTTCAAAAGGCCTTTTAGAGTCACGCCCTAAAATCGGCACTCGCGTTGTTGATCGTGCATACTGGAACTTTTTAGATCCTCAGCTTATCGAATGGATGGATGGACTAGCTGATACCGATCAGTTTTGTCATCAGTTTTTAGGTTTACGTCGTGCGATTGAACCTGAAGCGTGTGCATTGGCAGCTAAGTTTGCAACTGCAGAGCAACGTATTGAATTATCAGAAATTTTCCAAAAAATGGTAGAAATTTCTAGCGAAGAAACGCTTGATCAAGCTCGCTGGTTAGATATTGATATGAAGTTTCATAGCCTTATCTTCAATGCAACGGGTAATGATTTCTACTTACCGTTTGGCAACATATTGACGACGATGTTTGTTAACTTTATTGTGCACTCTTCAGAAGAAGGCAGCACATGCATTAACGAACATCGCGCAATATACGAAGCCATTATGGCAGGCAATAGTGATAAAGCACGCCAAGTTTCGGCAAGTCATTTGCAAGAATCAAACCACCGATTGCCTGTAACAAGCTAACTGAAAGCACTTGATGTGCCCTTACAAATTTTAAAGCACGCATTTAGCGTGCTTTTTTGTATCTGTATTTTTATGTTTCTGACATTGCACTTCTTATTCTGATCTCTAAAACTTGATCAATTCTGCTATTCAACCTAAAAATCAACTCGCAACTCGCAACTCGATATATTAATTATATAATAATACTAATAAAACAAATGCGAGTATGGTTATGCCTCAATCTCTTTTGCCAAATATTCTTCAATTTATCGGTCAGATAGATCCTTTCGATAAGATCCCTAAACAAGCACTTCGTGAACTTGCCTCCAATGTTCAGATCACTTATCTCGGCAAGGGGGATGTGGTTGATCTATGTGAGTCGGGTAAAGAAAAGTCGCTCTACATCATCCGAACCGGTTCTATGGAGCAAAGAAAGTCAGACGGTGTACTTCGTGCTCGTTTAGGCAGGGAAGACTTGTTCGGCTTTACGTTCTTAGATTCTGAAGTTAATGACGAGAAAGGCTACAGAGCGATCGCAATCGAAAATAGCTTACTTTATGTGATTCCACATTCGGCGCTTCAAGCGTTGTTCAAGGCATTCCCAAGCTGCGCAGAACACTTTGCATCACAGGCGCAGGTTCGGTTGAAGTCGGCACTTGATGTTGTGTGGTCAAATAAAGAAAAAGGCTTGTTCATTCGTAAGGTTGAAGAAGTGGCAAGCGGGCAGGTGGCTATCGTTAAGTCTGAACAAACTATTCAGTCGGTCGCGGTTGAAATGCTTCATCAACGCTCGCCATGTGCCGTGATCTATGAGGGTGAAACCATTGTTGGTTTGATTACCGACCGTGACATGACTAAGCGAGTGATCGCCCACGGTGTCAGCACTGATAGCCTGATCTCCGAGGTGATGACGCATTCTCCACTGACGGTAAAACCGGATGATCTGGTGCTGCATGCTGCGTCTATCATGATGCAATTCAACATCCGTAACTTGCCCGTTGTGAAAGAGAATAAGGTCGTTGGTCTTCTCACTACGTCTCACTTAGTTCAAAACCACCGTGTCCAAGCGATCTTCTTAATCGAGAAAATCAAATACGCGGGCAGTGTGAAAACCATGTCTTCGTTTACCCCAGAGCGACAAGCTATTTTTGAAGCGCTGGTGGAAGGCAAGGTTGCACCGGAAACCGTAGGTAAGGTCATGACCATGATTATGGACGCCTACACACGCCGATTGATTCAGATAGCGATTGATAAGTTAGGTCCACCACCTTGTGATTTTTCTTGGATTGTTGCGGGCTCGCACGCTCGTAATGAAGTTCATATGCTGTCGGATCAAGATAGTGCGATTGTACTCTCTGACGATGCGACAGACAGTGACCGTATTTACTTCAAACATTTAGCGATGATGGTGACTAACGGATTAGCGAGTTGTGATTATCCATTGTGTCCGGGTAAATTCATGGCTGCGACACCAAAATGGTGTCAGCCACTCAGCGTTTGGAAGCACTACTACAAGAAGTGGGTGGCTAACCCTGAGTACGAACGCTTACTCAACATCAGTGTGTTCCTAGAAATTCGAACCATCTATGGCAACAGTGAGTTCGAAGGCATTCTTCGTGATGAGTTGCATTCTAACATTCGCAGTAACCGTGAGTTTTTAAGCACACTAGTGAAAGATGCGGTAAACACCAACCCGCCATTGGGTATTTTCAATAGTTTGGTTCTAGAGAAATCGGGTGAGAACAAGAAAACACTCAATGTGAAGAAGTACGCCATTAACTTGATTATTGATCTTGCGCGTATTTACGGATTAGCGGTGGAATGTGATTTGTCAGCAACCGATGAACGTTTCGCAGCTGCCAATGAAAAAGGCATGCTGAGCGACGACGCATTCAAGAACATTCTGGGCTCTTACCAGTTCATTCTCTCTTTCCGATTTGGTCATCAACTTGAAGCGCTGAAGAACGGGGATGTGCCTGACAACAATATCAACCCAGATAGCTTTGGTAGCTTTGAGCGTAAACACTTGAAAGATGCCTTTAGGATCATTGCTGACCTTCAAGAAGCCGCGAAAATCCGTTTCGGAGCACGCTAATGAAGCCACGCTCAATAAATAAGTGTTTAAAGCACATTCTGAACTACTTTCATCCTCTTGAGAAAATTAAGCGCACACGAAAGCAATATTTGAATACGGTTAAGCTGCCAGAGGCGTTACATGCTCTTGTGGATCAACCTTGCCCAGAGATGACGGACTTGGCCAAAGATAGCGAATATATCGTTTTAGATCTTGAAACTACAGGCTTAGACAGCGAGCAAGACCTTATTCTATCTATGGGTTGGGTCGATGTGGTCAAGGGGCGAATAGACTTAGCGTCCGCCAAGCATATTTATCTGGATAACGATTCGCAGATCAATGCTGAAACTGCAGTTATCAACCACATCACACCACAAATGCTGGAAGAGGGCGCTTCAATTCATGATGCTATGCTGACGTTTTTCGAAGCCGCAAAAGGTAAGATCATCGTCGCGCACGCTTGTGTGGTCGAAGAGAAGTTCATTAGCCAATACCTTCTTCGATGCTACGGTTTAAGAGCGATTCCTCTGCTTTGGCTTGATACCTTGTGTATTGAGAAAAGCATGGAGAAAGCGATCAGCAATCATGAAGAAGTCGATTTAACCTTGGCAGGGACTCGCGAAAGGTACGGGCTTCCTGAGTACAACAGCCACAATGCATTAGCCGATGCCGTTTCGACAGCGGAATTGTTTTTGGCTCAGCAGAAGCGAGTCGTGCCTAATGATGAAGTGACACTTTCCTTTTTATATCGGATCAGCCGTTAGGGTTGTACCTTCCTGTAAGTGAATCATTGTTGAATAACCTGATTTGAAAACATAAAAAGCCAGCGATTAAGCTGGCTTTTGTTTAGGTCTTAGAAAATTAGGACAGTAATTATCTTAGATTATTTATATAGCTATCGATTAGAAGCTGTAAGTTAGACCAACACGGCTACGCAGTTCACGAGTCGCTTTAGTCGATGAAGTACTCACATCACCAAACTCTACATATGGTGCCCATTGACCCATAATGTGGCGAATACTTGCATTTAACTCGTAGTTTGTATCATCGTTGTCGTAGATGTTGTAATCATCTGCTTTGTAGTAGTTACCTTCAAAACCGAAACGCCAGTTCTCCATTGAGTAGTTGATGTTTGCTGTTAAGCGATGGCGACGTTGGTTTTCATCGTTTTGATAAGTTAAGTAGCCGTTATCTAAGATTGGCTTGCCGTCTGAGTCAGTTGCAATTGATTTTGTGTTCTGTCTCATATCGTAACGGTAACGTGCACTTAGACTTAAACCGTCAATGCTGTCGACACTGTATGTCGCGCGAACTTGAGGTTTGTATGTGACACCAGACTCGCGACCTTCTATTGGCATACCGTAAGTCATCGTCCAGTTATCGTTAAGCACATGGCGATAATTAAGACCAAGTTCCCAACCATTATTCTTCAAATCTTCCATAAACTCGCCGTCTTCTCCCTTGAATTTCGCTTCAATATCGACAAGGAAGTTGCCAATGCTATCGCCCAGTTTTACACGAGTAGCGTGTTGATCTGTATGACTCTTGTATTCGTGTCTCATATCGAAAGACGCCGCAGATACAGAGCCAGCAGCGAGTACAGATGCCACAGCAATCACGATTTTAGTTTTATTCATGGTATTAATTCCATATTTATAGGTTGAGTATTGGCCTCAAGTTAGAGCCAAATAGGGTAATTCGTTTGATTAATGCAACAGTCTTTTTGAATCTGTTGAATTCGCCGAGTTCTGTTTGCATTAAAATAATACAAATATGCTATAGATAATGTGAAGGTCGATCTGTGAATTAGATCTTGTTGTTATCATAAATCTCATTTACACAGATCGTTACAAATTGATAAGTTAAGTAATTCATTGTTTTAAAAGAATAAATATTAATTTATTTGTTAGGGGTTCTTTCTGTAATGTGCGCTATAGCAAAAATAGTAATGTTTCACTGTAGATTTTATTTGTAATACATTATTATTCTTTGGCGTTCGGGTGGTGGGTGAATAAGATCACTATGATGGCTGAGCGACAAAGCTGATCTTGAATTTGAGATTGGTATGAGGGCAGGTTGTCTAATGCTGTCGGATGAACCATCGACGATGTGAATTTTTGAATGAATTGAAACATGTGGGCTTTATCTGTTTTGGGGACAGTAAGCTAGAGGTGGAGAAGGCTGTCAGTCTTCAGTCTATGTTAAAAAAAATAATTAATAGGTAATACCTTAATTATTGCGCCCAACTATTCTAATTATAACTTCTGCTTTCGTTTAGAAAGGTAGGACATGGTAGTGAAGATCTGCCCTTGCGCTCATGTTGATACAGGCAACATGAGCGTTTTTTTGTCTGAAATTTGAGTTGAGGGTTATCTGGGGCATCTATCAAGACGATTAACGATTAAGCTTTTCGGTTGCTCACCGCACGTTCAAGTGAATCCGTTTGACCCACTACTGCAGTTGCACTTTTCAATGTATCAGGTACGAAGAGGTGGGGTTGATAGGTAGGTGAGGTTGATAGATAAGATCAACGTTATTCACGCTGAGATTACCTCTGAAAAGTAGCCTCATGACAATGCAGTCCGTTCTAGTAATATGCGCTCAGGAAGAGCAGTGCTATGGGCCAATTATACAGGATTTAGGACAGTCTCAGTAAACTAGCCCTTAGCACAAACTTATACTGGACTAGCTTTCTGTCAGCATCCAAACTTGTTTAGACGTGATTTTGTGGTCTTTAAAGGTCAGTTCTTCAACCTTGTCACCGTTAGTATTCCAGCGAGTGAGTTTTCCGTTTGCTACTTCGCCTTCATCAAATTTCGCTTGGCTAGCCTTATTGCCATTAGGGTAGTAGTTCGTTACTAATCCATTTGTTTTCCCGTGACTGAATTCGGCTGTTAGGCTTTGTTCGCCATTCGGATACCAACGAGAGCCAGCACCCGACAGCTCATTGTCTTTATAGCTGAGCTCAGCTTTTTTCTGACCGTTGGGATACCAGGTTTCAGCCTTGCCTTGCAGTTTACCTTTAACGTAATTCACTTTAGAAGCGACTTGGCCATTCTGATACCAATTTGTTTCTAACCCAAGTTCTAGACCATCGGAAAATTGGGCTTTGGTCGCGATTTGGCCGTTATCGAACTTCTCTTCAAATTGGCCAGTAAATGGCTTTGAATGGTTGACTTGGTAAGCCACGCCTTTTCGCATCTGCAAATAGTCAACAACAACATCATCATTGCTGGTGGCTGCATAGCTCATAGAAGACATCGTACTAAGAGCAATTAAGATTGGGACGTATTTCTTCATAATGACACCTTTTTAATGGACGGGGAAAGTGTAATCGGTGTGTTAAAAGCATTTCACTTCCGTGAAAGACTGTCAGCTTATATTAGTGGTTTTCAAGTTTTCATTATTGAGGTGCCAAGTTGCGGAACTTCGGAACGGTTCGGTTTTTTATTTAGTTGCAGCTTCTAGTAATCATACAAAATAAACATTTTCACTTTGTTGGTAAGTGGAGTTTCTCTATCAATTTACCTTGTAGATGGCTCGTATATGACGTTAGCTTCTATGTTGGTTATTTGTCCTTTGTGTTTATTTTCTTATCTATCAGTATCTTAGTGTTTTATGGTTCTTGTCTTTGATGTTTGAACTGAAAATTAACGTTTGGGAGGTGTAAGTTTGATGCATCGTGTTGACTGTTGTTGCAAATTTGAACTCGATCACTTGTATGATTATTTGAGTGCTGGACTGTAAGATTACTGTCACGCATTTAAATTATTGTAGTACAAATATAGTTACCATCTATCTATAGTGACCTTAACAAAAAAACATAAATAAAAAGGTCTCAAGATGGAACTCAATACCCTGATAGTTGGCATCTACTTCCTATTCTTAATTGCGATAGGGTGGATGTTCCGAACGTTTACAAGTACGACAAGTGATTACTTCCGTGGGGGAGGTAATATGCTGTGGTGGATGGTAGGTGCAACCGCATTTATGACCCAGTTCAGTGCTTGGACATTTACTGGTGCAGCAGGTAAAGCTTTTACCGATGGTTTTGCCGTAGCGATTATCTTCATCGCGAACGCATTCGGTTACCTAATGAACTACCTTTACTTCGCTCCGAAGTTCCGCCAACTGCGCGTTGTGACGGTAATTGAGGCGATTCGTATGCGTTTTGGTAAGGTGAATGAGCAAGTATTTACTTGGTCTGGCATGCCAAACAGCGTTATCTCCGCAGGTATCTGGTTGAACGGCCTTGCGATCATCGCATCGGGTATCTTCGGCTTTGATATGACAACGACGATTGTCCTAACGGGTCTGGTTGTATTGGTGATGTCAGTAACGGGCGGCTCTTGGGCGGTAATCGCATCTGACTTTATGCAGATGGTTATCATTATGGCAGTGACCGTAACGTGTGCTGTAGTAGCGGTCTACCACGGTGGCGGTGTCACGCAAATCATCAATGATTTCCCAACCGATTCATTTATCACGGGTGATAACCTTAACTACCTAAGCATTTTCAGCATTTGGGCGGTGTTCATCTTCTTGAAGCAGTTCAGTATCACCAATAACATGCTGAACTCTTACCGTTACCTTGCAGCGAAAGACTCAAACAACGCACGTAAAGCAGCACTGCTTGCTTGTGTACTAATGACGCTTGGTCCAATCATCTGGTTCATGCCTTCTTGGTTCATGGCAGGTCAAGGTGTTGATTTAGCAGCAGCTTACCCAGACGCTGGCAGCAAAGCCGCTGACTTCGCTTACCTTTACTTTGTTCAAGAATACATGCCTGCAGGTATGGTTGGCCTTCTGATTGCCGCTATGTTTGCTGCGACTATGTCTTCAATGGACTCTGGTCTAAACCGTAACTCAGGTATCTTTGTTAAGAACTTCTACGAGCCGATTCTTCGTCCTAAAGCGACAGAGAAAGAGCTAATGGTTGTTTCTAAGCTAACGTCTACTTTCTTCGGTATCGCGATCATCTTGGTTGCTCTGTTCATCAACTCTCTTAAAGGTCTGAGCCTGTTCGACACCATGATGTACGTGGGCGCATTGATCGGCTTCCCAATGACAATTCCAGCATTCTGTGGCTTCTTCATCCGTAAAACACCGGATTGGGCAGGTTGGGGTACGCTAGTAGTCGGTGGTGTGGTTTCTTACTTCGTTGGTTTCGTTATCACAGCGGACATGATTCAAAACTGGTTCGGTCTAAACGAACTAACTGGCCGTGAGTGGGCTGACCTAAAAGTGGCTATCGGCCTTATCGGTCACATCGTATTTACTGCTGGCTTCTTCGTTCTTTCAACACTGTTCTATAAGCCATTACCGGAACACCGTGAGAAAGATGTCGACAAGTTCTTCAACAATCTAGCAACACCGTTAGTAGCTGAAAGTAATGAACAGAAGAAACTGGATAACAAGCAACGTCGTATGTTGGGTTCACTTATCGCGGTAGCGGGTGTGGGCGTAATGACAATGTTCGTACTGCCAAACCCTATGTGGGGACGCATGGTATTCGTTCTGTGTGGTTTGATTGTGTTCTCTGTCGGTCTGTTACTTGTTAAAGCGGTCGATGACAAAGTCGAGCAACAAGACGAAGTGACGCCAGCCGAAGGCTAATTCCTTTTAAATCAAAAACTATAACTTTTTACAGCGGCTACCGATTGCGGTAGCCGTTCGTTTGAACTGCCAAAGTTTAATGTGATATGTACGGAGAGCTTTTGAAAATCACTCAATAAGCTTTCTGGCTTTAGCTCATACTGAAATAATTTAAAAAGCCCCAATAGGTAAATGCTTATTGGGGCTTTTTAGTGTTCTGTTTCTAGGCTCAGGGCTCAGGGCTCAGGGCGTAACGTTTAAGTCTAGGATTTATACTTATGCAGCAGATCCCAAGGGATATGACATAAGTGGTGATCTTCAGGGAAGTGACTTAAGTGATGCTGATGGATATCATCACTCGCGACATAGTGAGTTAACGGTAATATCTCGAGTGCGATACGGTCGGCGTCGTCACGAGAGGCAATATAGTGCTTAGCTTCGGTTAAGTGTTCTGCGTTAGTGCTGTATACGCCTGTGCGGTATTTCTCTCCGACATCGACACCTTGTTGATTCACGCTGTAAGGGTCGATAATCTCAAACAAGTGTTCCATCAAAATCATTACAGACGTAACGCTTGGATCAAATTCAATTTGTACGCATTCTGCATAGCCATCGTAATCGCTTTGTGTGCCATTGCATTGCGTGCTATCGCATTGTGTCGACCCGTTTTCGGTTAGCTGGGCGCTTCCATTGGCACGGCCTGCTTCTGTGCTGATAACACCAGGAACGTACTTAATAAATTCCTGTACGCCCCATAAGCAACCGCCAGCTAAATAAATTTGTTCCATACTTACCTTTTACTTCTCTGTGTTTGTTAATGTTCGTTCGATGCGTGAATCAATACGATGATACTCGCACGTATAAAAAAGCGTCTATAAAAATGAGCGCGCAAATAAAAACAAGCGTTTAGGTATTGTAAACCTGTGCGACTGAACAAACATAAGTTTAATATGATTTGTGATTATATAAGTCAGTATTGCTTTGTCATCAACTCGAATCTCAACATCAAGTGAGCGTTACTCTAAACATGTTTGATCAAATAAAAGACTTCATCAATCCGAGCAAGAACCCAGATCTTACTCAGGCCCATGAATACCAGCGTCAGCATCTGCCAACATTGTGGCTGTTGGGAAAAACGGGGGCGGGCAAGTCATCGTTTATTCAGGCGGTGACTGGTGACTCGTCTGTAGAAGTGGGCAATGGTTTTGCGCCTTGTACCATGACGGCGATGTCTTACGAATTCCCACAAGACAAACCGGTGATGCGCTTTCTCGATACCAGAGGACTAAGCGAAGCGAATTATGATGCGAAAGAGGATCTGGAAGAGATTGGTCAGGCAGGTAATGCGTTAGTCGTTGTAATGAAAGCCGACGAACCTGAACAATCCTCAGTGCTTGCGGCTCTAAAGCAGATTAAGAAACAGAAGAAAATTAGACACTTGCTGCTTGTTCATACTGCAGTGTTGTCTTCCGGTGAACCAGATCGAGCAAGGCAGGTTCAGTTCAACACCAACCAAGTAGAGAAGGCTTGGGGTAAAGAGTTTGAATCGGTAGCGGTCGATTTCGAAACGGATGACTCGAGCAATAACAGTGGTTCAATTTACAACTATGACATCTTGTTAGAAAAGCTGACCAGTATTCTTCCTGTTATTGGAATGATGGTGCAAGACAAAGAGCACTCCACACAGGAAGAAGCCAACTTTGATCAAGTAGAAAACGAAGTGCTTTGGTATGCGGGAAGTGCCGCAGCGAGCGACCTGATTCCGGGGGTTGGTTTGGTATCGGTACCTGCGATTCAAGCCAAAATGCTTCACAGCTTGGCCAATCAATATGGGGTCGAGTGGAACAAGCGAGTCTTCAGTGAGTTGATAGGCACTCTCGGAAGCAGCTTTGCTTTGCAATACGGAATGAAACTGGGCACTCGACAGTTGATAAAGCTGATTCCAGTTTATGGTCAAACGGTAGGTGCGGTGGCTGCAGCGGCAATGAGTTTCGGCACCTCTTATGGTTTAGGTCGCGCGGCTTGTTTTTACTTCTATCATAAGAACAAAGGTGAAGAAGTGTCTGAAGAAGAGATGCAGAAGATCTACAAAGAATCCCTGAAAAAAGGAAAGGCGGCGTCGGGCTATGAAGAAAATTAGAAACCTATTTCGATTACTGGCGGTGCTATCGAGCGGCCGTTGGGGCATTGCCCTGATTTCGGCTATCTTCCCAAGCATTATCATGATGGGTTTTGGTGTCTTCTTGGCGATCAAATACGGTTACCTACTCGAAATGTCGATTGCCATTGCCGTGAGTACTTTGGTGTTCACCATTCCCTTGTTCATTTCTAGTCGTTCTTCACGCGATTCTTCAAGCCGCTCTTCACGCCGATCTTCAAGTACGGAGCCCTTCTCAAATAAAGAGAGCGACGGCCTTGGCGAGGGAAGTTCTGAATCTGATTCACAACATAGCAAAGCTGATATCAACGATGCATTGGTTAAGGCTTCGACTGATTGGTCTCAAAAAGAACTGTCGATCTGGAATGATTCAAAACACCATGTACGCCAACAATTAATGGTCGACATAGAGTGGGGCAACCTAGACCAAACCGGTTTAGAAGTACTTGAGTTTGTGGCGAAAAAGTTTGATAAGAAATCGCTCGATTTCTCGATTCCTGAAGGGCTAAAACTCTTCGAAGAGGTCAGCCGACGCTACAAACTGGTAGTGCGAGAGCATATACCGGGCATTGAGTATCTCAAGGTTTCTTACATTAAGGCGGGCTACGAAGCCTATGATAAATATGGCGAGCTAGGGCAAAAGATCGTTAAGGCCGCTATTTGGGGGAATCACCTCAAAAACCTCTATTTGAACCCGCTAAAAGTTGTTTCTGATTTAGGGAGAGAGCAAGCGACATCTTCAATGACAAGAGGTGTGGTTGATGACATGCAATACGCCGCTAAACAAGCCTTATTAGATGAAGTGGCGGCGGTGGCGATTGATCTCTATAGCGGACGTTTCAGCATTGAAGATGAAGCACTTAAAGTGTCCGATGTTTCTGAACTCGACGAACAACGCTTTGCTCCTGAATTAGAGCCTGTGCGAATCGTG
The DNA here is from genome assembly GCF_000272405.2 of Vibrio tasmaniensis 1F-187. Taxonomy (GTDB): domain Bacteria; phylum Pseudomonadota; class Gammaproteobacteria; order Enterobacterales; family Vibrionaceae; genus Vibrio; species Vibrio tasmaniensis_A. Next base: position 8,868 of record NZ_AJZM02000180.1, on the reverse strand, counting down.
CTGGTGGGGCAAACCAGCTCTGGTAAATCTTCACTTATCAATGCGCTTAAGCAAGAGTTGGTTGCAGAAGTGGATGTTCTACCATCAACCGATACATCAACCGTCTACAACGCGTTTGTCGACGATAATGATGTTCGCGTGGTTGATCTTCAAGGGCTTGATGGCAATCCTAAAACCGAAGCGCAGATGCTTAAAGAGATGACCCAAGCTGATGTGGTGCTGTGGGTACTTAAAGCCAATCAGTCTGCACGTGATTTGGATAAGCAGTTGAAAGATAGATTTGATGCTTTCTATGATGATCCTAAGAACATCTCACGCAAGAAGCCGATTGTGGTGTCAGTTGTGAATCAGGTAGACAGATTAAAGCCTGTAGACGACTGGCAACCGCCGTATGACTTAGAGAACCCAACATCAACCAAAGCAAAGATCATTGCTCAAGCGCTCGAATATAATCAAACATTGTTGCAGCCGGACATCGCTTTGCCGCTGGCGATTGCGCCAGAAAAGGTACAGTTTGGTTTAGATACTTTAAGGCAGACGTTGATTGAGCGTATCGCTGACGCAAATAACGTTCAGAGAAACCGCCAACGTTTAGAAGCCATGAAAAGAGGCACGTCGGTTAAAGGCCAACTGAATAAAGCAGTAAAAGTCGGTAAGAAGGTGGCACCAAGTGCGTTGAAAGCCGCGACGCCAAAACTGGCTGAAATGGCCATCAAACAAGTCGTGAAGAAAAAGTAATCCACGACTGCGGCTGCAAAACGGTTCTGATGAGGCTGAGACTCATCAGAACTGAGTTTTTAGAGCGTGAGAGCTTATCTTTTTTTGTTAAGGCTGGGGCTTTAGTGCTTAGCTTTTTAGCTCGAGAGCTCTCTAGAAGATAGATTTCTAGAAGACAGCTTTTTAGAAAACAGCCATCTTCGCCCCTTATTAGATAAGTATTGAGTTTAAAAGATATTCGATATTATTAAGTAACTCGCTGAACTAGTTTAATAGTATATAAACGGCTGTGATTCACAGTTTATATAACATGCTGTCGTATTTAATTACCATTCCAAATTTTGATCACATTTATACTTTTCTAAGCTGTATTTATAAAACAATTGCACTATATTTAATTTTCGGTTCATCTTGATTTCAACGTAGGGATATATTGTGAACATGTATCTGAAATGGCAATCAACAACATGGCTAACCTTGTTAGCTTGGTATACCTTAGATCACCAGCTCTCGTTCCGCCTTTCTTCAGAGTAGTACCCTCTAGGCGTCACGCGCCAGCAAAGCAGCATGCTTTGTTTACCTATCAGCAGCTTTGATAACCTTTGAACGCATGAATATCGCACTTATTATTTCGTGCAGAATATTCGTTTTTTGTCGTTCTCGCTAATTATCTCAGCCTCTGTTTAGGTTTGATTAATAAATCATTATTTAACTTGTTTATTTTCACTGTTAATTTTCCGTGTGTCTTTATACGGAACTAATAATTTAATGGTGAGGATTCGTGACATCTAAAGAAAATAGATTTCGACCTGATCGGAATGTATTGAAAGGTATTATTATGGAAAACTTCAAACATCTACCAGAACCGTTTCGTATTCGTGTTGTAGAGCCAGTAAAAAGAACAACTCGTGCCTATCGTGAACAAGCCATTGTCGATGCGGGGATGAACCCATTCTTACTTGATAGTGATGATGTGTTTATCGACTTACTGACAGACAGCGGAACAGGATCTATTACTCAGCGCATGCAAGCCGCGATGTTAATGGGGGATGAAGCTTACAGTGGTAGTCGCAGTTACTATGCATTGTCGAATGCGGTGAAAGATATCTTCGGTTACGAGTTGACGATTCCAACGCACCAAGGGCGCGGCGCAGAGCAGATCTACATTCCTGTTCTTATCAAGAAGCGTGAAATGGAGAAAGGTCTCGATCGCAGCAAAATGGTTGCTCTGTCGAACTACTTCTTCGATACAACACAAGGTCACACCCAAGTGAATTGCTGTGTGGCGAAGAACGTTTATACCAAAGAAGCGTTCGATACCTCAGTGAATGCGGACTTCAAAGGCAACTTCGATGTGGTGAAACTGGAAGAAGCTATTTTAGAAGCGGGGGCTGCTAATGTTCCTTACATTGTGAGTACCATTACTTGTAACTCTGCTGGTGGGCAGCCAGTGTCTATCGCCAATCTAAAAGCCGTTTATGAAATTGCTCAGAAGTACGATATTCCTGTGATCATGGACTCGGCACGTTACGCTGAAAATGCCTACTTCATTCAACAACGAGAAGCGGGTTATCAAGATTGGACAATCGAACAGATCACTAGTGAGTCTTACAAATACGCGGATGGCTTAGCCATGTCTGCCAAGAAAGATGCCATGGTACAAATGGGCGGCTTGTTGTGCTTTAAAGACGACTCTTTCATGGATGTGTACACAGAGTGTCGAACTTTGTGTGTGGTGCAAGAAGGCTTCCCAACCTATGGTGGGTTAGAAGGCGGCGCAATGGAGCGTCTTGCGGTTGGCCTTTATGACGGCATGCGCCAAGATTGGTTAGAGTACCGTATTGGTCAGGTTCAATACTTAGTTGATGGCTTAGAAGCGATGGGCATCGTGTGCCAGCAAGCAGGCGGTCACGCTGCGTTTGTGGATGCGGGTAAACTACTTCCACACATTCCAGCAGGTCAGTTCCCAGCACATGCTTTGGCGTGCGAGTTGTACAAAGTCGCGGGTATCAGAGCGGTTGAGATTGGCTCATTGCTGCAAGGTCGCGACCCAGCAACCGGTGAACAACACCCATGCCCTGCAGAGTTATTGCGCCTTACCATTCCTCGCGCGACCTACACACAAACCCACATGGACTTCATCATCGAAGCATTTGAAAAAGTGAAAGAGAATGCAGGACAAGTGAAAGGGCTCGACTTTACCTACGAGCCGCCGGTGTTAAGACATTTCACTGCGCGCTTGAAAGAGGTTGAAACCAGCGAGAAACAAACAGAAAAAAAGAACGAACAAACGCTCGAAGAAGCATTTTAAAATAAAAACATAAGCGAATAGTCACTAGAACCCTAATCAAAGGCTCCCTCGGGAGCCTTTTCTTTTTTGGATGATTGGGGAGTTATGTCGTTAAGCAGCTAAGCAGCTAAGCAGTTAAATGCTGAACTACGCTTGTTTGTTTTTTAGGGTGGATTTCAACATTTGGAATAGCCACTGATTCAAAGGCGCGTCTTTCTGTGAACGACGGCAGCTCATCACATAACCCACATCGATCGTCAGTTTTTCGGGTAAATCAATACTACGACAGCCTTCTGGTACGCTGCCATTGAGGGTGATACCAAAATAGTCGGATTTGAACACAACATCGTGAATCATCGCAGGGTGGTCGACTTCCACTCTTGGGTTGACGTGAAAACCGATATTCCTAAGGCGATCAAGGATCGGGTATTTATTGTCATTCCATCCCGGGGTTTTAAATAGAATGATTGGGTAGTTGGCGAGCGACTCAAAGTCTTTCGCTGGATGATCCTCTCTCACGAAGAACACCACTTTTCCTTTGCCGAATTCCATTTGAGAAATTGACTGTGGCAAGGTTTCATCAAAGTAATGAACCGCTATGGATTCTTCGCCGTCGATGAGCCTGTTCCTCACATTGCTTCCCCACCGAACGAATGAGTAGTGAGCATGCGGGGCTTCTTTACTCAGAGCAAAGTAGAGCTTCGAGCCAAAGCGCTCCCAGAACAGGGTATTTGCGTAGATTTTGATATCACCTTGGTAAGTTGCTGGCGAAAATACTTGGTGTTTAATGGCTTCAACGCTGCTCAAGATCTGCTCAAAATTTTCGATGTTGGTTTCAACAAAAGTCGTGGGTTCAAACCCGTGTTTGGTTTGAATGAACAGTGGATCATCGAGCTGTAACTTTAACTTCGAAAGGTTCTTGCTGATCGCACCGGAGGTTTTGCCTAGCGACTCGGCAACCAATCCAACATTGCGAAGTTCATACATACGCTTGATTACGAGGATATTTTGAATGTCTAGATTGATGTCCACAGGCTCTCCAAATGAATCCTTTTATAGGCAGTAATCTCGGCGCGGCAGGCGTACTGAGATTATGTGACTCTAATATCATAGTGCCAATAAAAATCCCATAAGACAGCACCGCGTCAGAACTTCGCTAATCCCTTGATTTTCCATTTGGTAAATCTTGCTTTTCCTCGAGTCACTATCACTCAAGCGCTAAAGTTACCCCAACGAAGAAACACTGATATCAAACGAGCAAATAATTAAAAATAATATGAGGTGATGTATGAACAAGTTAATCGCACTAGGCTTGATGGCTCTTTCAATGAACACAGCTTTCGCTGCTGACGGAACTTATACCGGTACTATCGACATGGCAACGAGCGAAGCTAATCAAGTAAAGGCTGAGCGTGTTGAATCTGACTTAACACTTGAAGGAAGAAATGAAGCGTCTAACGGCGGAGTCCAATTCCAAAAGAACGTTGATCAAGACCAAACGATCCAGCTTACAGGTCGTCGTGACTAACGTTAAAGATGTGCTTACCATTGTCATGAGAAATGCTGCGCCCTCGGGTGCAGCATTTTTCGTTATTGGGTTGTGGAGTATTTTATAAACTCTAGCGATCTAGCCTTGGCATGTTGTGTAACGTGTGGCATTTTGTTGTTCTCTAACTTTAGATCGCTATTGGGTGTTGGTTAAGCATTACAAACCAGTAAGCGAACGACTCGAAAGGACAAGGAATGACTCAAAAAGAAACGGGAATGATTCGTCATATTCTACTGATTAAGCTTAAAGAAAACGCTGAAGCTTCAGAGGTTCAAAAACTAAAGATGCTGTTTGAAGCGATGCCAAACAAGGTTGAAGGGGTCACTTCAGTAGAATGGGGATTAAATGACAGCCCTGAAAACAAGAATCAAGGTTATACCCACTCGGTGTTAATGACGTTCGCCGATGAAGAAGGCCGCCAGAATTACCTTCCGCACCCTGAGCATGATGCGCTGAAAGATGTGTTTCGTCCGCTTTTAGAAGACATCATTGTGTTTGATTACTCCTTGTAATTAGGTTCTGAGTAGATTTTTTGTGTTTGACTTACCTTCGATAATGAAGAGTTAGGGCCTAGCGATTAAGCCCTAACTAAATAAGAAACGACTTACTCTGTTGGTGAAATGGTGACTGGTGCAAACGATGCGACAGCATTTCCGCCTGCGCCCGGACGGTCTACATAAGGTGTGTTCTGCATTAAGGTGTAGTACACGTCCACGAAGTCGTCATCATTGACTAATACGCCATCAGGAATCACATCGATAATCTTGCCTGTGATCTGAGGGATGATCGCATAACCTTGAACTTCTGGATCAGGAATCATCTTCAGTATCTCTTCTGCGGCTTGAACTAAGAGTTTTGCTAGCGCTTTGTAGTCTGTGCCATCATCGTGTTCCATTAAGATCATGTCTGCAGCGCCCCAACGGTAGCGAGGCCAGAAGATGACGGTCTGGTTCGGGTAGTACGTCTGTTTGTCGTAGTCCAGATAAGGCATCTCAACGAGGTCGATCTGGGGCTCTAAACGACTTGAATCGACACCCGTCACGATAGCGTAGATTTCCGCTTTACCAGAGATCCAAGGTTCTTGGTCGACGGCTAAACGGATTTTGGTTAATTGTGTGGTATTCAACGGCTCAGGTTCCGACAAGGCCATCGAGCGACGAGCCCTGTTCATCAAAGACGATTTTTGAGGTTTACTCTCGTCGGCATTGGTATCGCTAACGGCATTGATTTGCGTTATAGTACCCAGCTTTTGCATCTCTGCCTGCATCGCCATTAGGCCTGCTTTGAGCTCTTCAGCACCGTTACTATCAACCACAAACACTGGGACGTCTGGCATTTGGTACACGTCTAGTTCGTGAACCTGCCCATACACATCATAGGCTTCGATGTATTGCCAGTTTGAATCATCGCCTGATGGTTCGAAAGCAAACAGCGGGTTTTCACCATTCTTCCAAGCTTCGATCATCGCTTCATCAGCCATGCGAACCTCTAACACAGAGTCGCTGAAGTCGTTGATCCCTTTCATCTTGCGATAACCAAGATCCGCTTTCTGCATCCGGCTTGAAAATGCAGAGTAGGGCTGAGTAGAGCTCAATTTATCTACAGGCGCGGATAAGTTCTTTTCTGAGATCTGAGCCTTCAATGAAAGCTCAAGATCGGAATAACGCTCGCTGATTTGTAACGCCAGAGATTGCTTTTGCGCAGCGCTACTTTCTGCAATACCTAATGAATCAGTTGTCTCAATATTTTGCGCAAAAGACTGGAAGCCAACCACTGTCGTTGCAAGCACCATACTGATAGGAAAAGATGGTCTCATAAATAATCCTTATTTTAATTTTTATCATTAATAGAGCATTTGCCCTATAAGGATTAACCTATCAGTAACGTGAATGTGTTCAAAAGTTAGTCAGTTATTTTTGTTTCGTTGTGCAGCACAGGATCTCAATTTAAACTGTTTTTATAAAATAATACCTAAGCAACCTTGATATTTATAAATTAATAAACGTATCAGTAAATAACTTTCAATATTATTAGCTACTACGGTGTGTCATAAAAAACCTACTCAAAGTGAGTAGGTTTTTATTTCGCGGTTAACCGCTAGTTCTCGATTCACAACTTGTTTGAGAGGCTCGCTCCAACTCAATCTAAACGTAACGTTAGGCCAGAGTAGTTCGAGTATCCGCGCAGTAACACATGATAGGTCACACCCGGTTGAGCGCTCACACTACACTGCTCATTGTTTCCAGCACGGTAAGGGCGACAGTCGTAACTTGATGTTGTTGGCTTGCTTCCCGATTTCACATAAAGATCGGCATCACCTGAACCACCAGACATTGAAACCGTCACGCTGGATGCAGAATCAACAGTGAACGTGTAGAAGCTCTCTGAAGATTGGTTCCCGCTTAGGTTCGTAATTGGTGTGCCTTTCGTCAGCACATTGCCAGTTGGTGGCGTTGAACCACAACTCGCATTCACGCCTACGGTATTAAAAGCATCTTCAACATCGGCAACCACATAGCCCATGTCTGCAGCGGCTTTCGCTACGCCACACGCACCGGCATCAAAGGTACTGTTTGCCGTCCAATACAGTTGGTTTGCGACTGTGAATATTTCAAAGCCCTTACGTACATTCCAACCCGATTTGTTCGCTAAAAGGTAAAAGGCGCGGTTGTAAACACCGCTAGATAAGTGAACGTTCAAACCATCGTAGTATTGAGAGGCGTGATCGATCGAGCGACCATCTTTTGAAGGTTGATCGAAGTAACGTAAGCCGCCTTCTGATTTGAATATATCGCTTCCGACCACCCAATCCACACTGCCACGTAAGTAGTATTCAGCCGCTTCGCCCGCAATATCGGAGAAGGCTTCATTGATACCGCCCGACATGTTTTGGTACACAAGGCCGGAGTTTTGCTCGGTGAATCCGTGGCTAACCTCGTGAGCACTCACGTTGATATCGACCAATGGGTAAAAGGTGTTTTTGCCATCTCCAAATGTCATGGATGAGCCATTCCAAAAGGCGTTTTCATAATCGGAACCGTAATGAACGCGCATTGTCAGTTGGAAAGTTAAAGGCGACGTATTCATCCATTCTTTGTACATATCGAACACGACATTACCAAAGTAGTGCGCATCGTTGAGAGGTGAGTAAGCCCCGTTGATGTATTTATGATCGGTGTAGTTAGTTCCGTCGACACAGTTGTAGCTGTAGGCTGCGCTGCCAGACGTTCCGTTCCTCAAATCGACTGTCTTAACTGAATCATTTTCTAACGTACAAGTCGTGCCTGTTTTGTCGATGGGAAAGCTAGGGAAGTCACTACCATATTCATATCGAGTGGTTTTGAGGTTGCCACCTGGGCCAGTACCTAATGCTTTAGCGTGGTTTAGTCCATTCCATTTTTGGAGCACATCGCCAGTCGTGGCATCAATAAAGTAGAAAGGGCGCTCTGGCATTGAAGACGCGATAAAGAAATCGACCAGATACACCACTTGGGCGACTTGGTTCTCATCCAATCTCACCATCAGTTTCGCGTTTTTATTTTCAATGGACTTTTTGCCGACGGTAAACGTGCGGTGAGCAGACAGTGCGGCTTCAATCGCTTGCTCTTGATTCAGTTTTGGCGCGATGCTGGACAGGTCACCACTGATCCCCTGTGCCATGGAGCCGAACACCTGAGTGGGTTGGTTCTTGGAAAGGGTGGCGACAACGGAGGTATCAAAGACGGGTAAACCTAAGTGAGTTTGTTGGTAGCGGACTTTCGTTTTTCCATTGGGTAATACCACCCGTTTAACTTCAGAAAAACCTAATTCAAGTGGAGCAACACTCTTCGACTGAGCGACGAGGCTTTGTTGTAGCAGTGTATCGTTATCGACTCTGACCATTTCTGCAGCGTGTGCATTGAAGCCAAAAGAGGTACCTAGAATAGCTGCTATTTTCCAGCTTAGTTGACGTTGTTGGTTCATTTTTCGTTCCTGATTTTAATATAAACTCCTTCTTCCCAACGGCTTTATAGGAAGTCTATATACAACACACGAATGCCATGTGTTGCGAATCAAGATTGGAAGAGCATTTGGAATTATGACAAGTTTATCAGGGAGATTTATTTTTAGAGTATGTAATTCAAAGTTTACAAAAATCCTTATTGATCAAATTTTTTATAAAATCCAATTTTATTATTTATCGTAAACGTATGAAGGGGCGAGAGTTATTAAAACCCGCTTTGTTTTAATTTATAGAATAAATTTCTTTAAGTTAATCTCGATATTTTTCTGTTTTTATCTTAATTACAAATGGGCTTTGTTGCGTAATTCA
>NZ_AJZM02000179.1 GCF_000272405.2 Vibrio tasmaniensis 1F-187 | reverse complement strand
CACTGAATTACGCAACAAAGCCTTGTATTCTCTCAATTGGTGGTTTATTGGAAGTGTTTAATATAAAAGACTCAATACCCAAAGAATGAAGATCTATTGATTATATCCTCTCGTCAATTCTTAAGAAATATTATACAAGCTGAATTGGTGTGCAATTGTATTTATATGCAATCGCGCAATTAACCTATGGTGTTTTAATATCACTTTGTTTAGTAATTGATAACATTTTAAGACAATAAATGTTATCGATTGGGAGCAATTTACGTTACAGAGTCACGAAGTTGAACATAATTGGAATAATGAACAACATTTGTTTTAGATTGGTTCTAATTATGAGAAATAGGGGGGTTACTTTTGTTGATATTTATATTAATTTCTTATGGGTTAAATTATTAGCAATAGGTGTTTTTTTACTGTGAAATCTCTTATTATTGCGCTAGAACGTAAATCTGAACGATTTTTATCCAGCCAAAAGCAACTTTTAAATATTAAGTCTCTAGATATTGAAAAGTTGAGTGCTGTTGATGCTATGTCCTCTAAACCTCATCCTTTGATGGATTTCTATGATGAAACCGCCTTTTATGCACTAAATGGAAGGATCGCTGTTCCTGGTGAGATCGGGTGTTATGGTAGTCACTATTTAGCGTGGGAAAGATGCATTCAGTTAAATCAACCAGTTATTGTCTTCGAAGACGATGTTGTTGTTGATGTCGATGTATTTGAAAAAACGGTTCAATTTGCCAGTAAGCATATTGAAGAGTGTGGTTTTATGAGATTGGAAAATTATTCGACTAAGAGAGAGTATAATTATGTCGTTGAAAATCTCGATGACGAACAAAGTCTAGTGCGACATATTAAAACACCACTATGCACCACTGCCTATATGATCACACCGCATGTGGCGAAAATTTTTATAGAAAAAAGTGAACGATTCCTCTACCCAGTAGATGTATTTATTAGAAATGTATGGCTTCATAAGCAACCAACTTACGGAATATCTCCTGCAGGATTAACCGGGGGAGAAGGTGGCTCAGTCATTGGAAATCGGTCTTCTAGAACAAAAAAATCACTCCGTATTAAAACTCTAAAATTCTTAAGTAAGTTTAGAGATGTCGCTATGAATGGTTTGTTCAATTTGACCTATACCGTAATAATCAAAAAAAGCAGACCCAAAATGTTTAACGGTTTTTAATCGTTTCTTATCTGATTGATTTTACGTCATTCGTTTAGAACGAACCGAGATTTAGATATAAGAACAGCTCCCAATTGGGAGCTGTTCTTCGTTATCGTGTCATGTAATTAGTGGTATCAAGCTCTAGCTCGAAAGTTTTGTTAAAAGAGTAGGACGGTGCACAGCTAAGCTATTTTTGCTAAGGTGTTATTGAATTTTAAAAGGTAGTGATATGCAAATCCGGAACGCTAAGGTAACTGATATTAGCTCGATCTTAGAGCTCTCTATGCAAATAAATCGTCAACATCATCTTGGTGCCCCTATGGTATTTGCTCCCGCTTCTCATGGCTTAGCTGATAGTGAAGAATATTGGTTGGGATTGATGCTTGATCCGGTTGGCACTTTCTTAGTTGCGGTTGACGCTCAACAGGTTGTTGGTTTCTTGGTGGGGAAGGTAACGCAGAATAAAGGGGTAAGCTTCATTCAGTCTCACAAAATAGCACGAGTGAATACGATTGTGGTAAACGATCAGGTTCAGAGCCAAGGCGTCGGCAAAGCGTTGATGAAGTCGTTTAATCAGTGGGCGCAAGCGAGCGGTGCTATTGAGCTTAGGTTAGAAGTGATGGAGTTTAATCAGCAAGCTAAGGGTTTCTATGAATCGTTAGGCATGGAAACTCAATCACGAACCATGTCCATGCGCTTTGAGGAGAACTAAAGGTGCGTCTATTTTTGCCTTTATCACTGTGTTTACTGTTTGTAGCTTCGAGTGTGCAAGCTGAAAAGGTTGTGGTTGAAAAGATAATTTCTGACGCGACGGCAATCGAAACCATTGTATTCGAGTCGAAACCGGCTCACTCTCAGCGTGTCTCAACGTCTTCCTCTAACTCAACCTCTTCAGTGATCTCTAATTCCAAACATGTGATTATTGTGGATGATGTTCTTAGCAGTAACTCTGGCGAACAAGTTGCCCAGCTGTCTCAAGGTTCATCTAAACGTCCCCCTCAAAGCTCTTCTCAACAGTCTTACACTCTAACCGGTCCCTCTTCTGAGGCAGACTCTCTGTCGCAAGTGGTTACTTTAGTCAAAGTTGATAAATCGAAGCGTAGAATGTACCTACTTAAGGGTGATGAGGTCATTCAAGAGTTTCGTATTGCGTTAGGGAAACAACCGAAAGGGCATAAACGTTTTGAAGGAGATAACCGAACACCTGAAGGGGAATACCAGCTCGATTATGTGATGGAAGAATCGGATTTTCACCGCTCGGTGCATATCAGCTACCCGCAACCTTCGGATATGCAGTGGGCTGAAGAAAATGATGTCGACCCTGGAGGGAACATCAAGATCCACGGTATTAAAAATGGTGAGCGCCGTTCACCGAGCTTTATTCAAAGCTTTGATTGGACGGATGGTTGTATTGCACTAACCAATCAAGATATGGATGAGTTCATCCAACTCGTAAAAATGGGTACCCCGATCCATATAGAATGGTAGTAATTGGTACCCAATTTTCTTAATCACTTTCGGAATCTATTCGCGCAGGCAATTAGCGCAGTCAATTCGTGAAACCAACTTCCGTAATTAACCGCTAAAGTCAGTTACAGTATGACTCGACCTGCACTGAATATCGCAATTACGATCAGCAACGCAATGGTGACTGGCTTAAATTTCGCTCCACCAAATCTCTCGAATAGTTTAGAACCCACATAACCGCCAAACATGCTGCTTGGTAACAGTGCAAAAGTAAGCCAGACCACCTCGCGGTCGACTAATCCTGCGATAGATGCCGATACAAACGCACTGGAATCTGCCAACACAAAGAACGCAATCAGGCCAGCTCTGGCTATATGCGGAGCAACTGGGCTTGCCAACGCGTGTGTACCAATCGGAGGCCCTGACATTGAAGCTGCGCCGTTCATTACCCCAGCAAGGCTACCTAGAATATAGGGAGCAAATCTAGGCTCTCTTTTGTACTGGAACCCTTTGTAGATCATAAGTGCAGATGCAAAAATGAAGGCGCTGATGATCAAGATGATCGTGTCTTGGCTAACGGATTTTAGCAGAAGTAGGCCGACCGGAGTGAAGGCCAAACAAGGGACAAATACCTTTGAAACCCAGCGCCAATTCACATGATGTTTAACCTTCGGCAGCAATTGGATATTGCCTAACAGGTCGATCAGCATGAAAACGGGAACCAGCTCGATTACAGGCACGAATAACGCACTTAATGGCAGTGCCACTAAGGTGAAACCGAAACCTGAGAAGCCACGAACAATAGCGGCAAAAATGAAGATTGCACCCAAAACAGGGAAGGTTGGACTAAAAATGAGATCCATAAATTAAGTAACCAATGAAGCTGTCTAAATAGAGCGAGCGATGAAACCAAGTGAGTAGCGGAATGTACTCCTACTCACTTGTGTTTGCTACCTAATTTTCAGGTTTTTCAGGGTTAATTTTAAAGTCTCTCGGGGGGGATTTTTGCGGTATTTACGAGGTCAATTTATAGGGTTGAATTGATTCGGAAAATCAGTAAATACAGCATCTACTTTTGAGAGAAATTTGAAGCGAGACGGATCATTGACGGTGTAGCACCATGCTTGAATGTTCGCTTCGTTGAGTGTGTCAATATCGCTCTGATCAACGTGTTCATAGTTCATGTGACAGCTGAACGCTTTGACCTCATTGATGAGCATAAGATCATCTTGAGTCAGTTGCTCTGTGATTACTCCCACTCGATATCTCGGTAAATGACGAGCCATTTCAGCAACCACCTTATGGCTGAAGCTCGAAAGTAAGACCTTATCAGTGTCTAGATTTGAGCGAATCAACTCGTCGTGCAGCAAATCAACCACATAAGGGGCTTGATGTCGGCTGTCGACTTTGATTTCGAGGTTGACGCTAAGATCATGCTGCTCAACGAGTGTGAGTAACTCTTCCAGCGTCAGTATTTTTTCTCCAGCGAACTGCTCAGACTTCCAACTGCCAAAGTCGAGCTGACGCAGTTCAGCAAGGGTGTGTTCATCAACTCGACCCTTGCCATCGCTGCAGCGCTCAAGCGTGTGATCGTGACAAACGACCAGTTGGTCATCCTGAGTGGGCTGAATATCAACTTCAATCCATTTCAAGCCGAGTTTAGCCGCTTGTTCAATGCTTGCTTTGGTATTTTCTGGGTGAGTACCAGCTACACCTCTATGACCTACGATGATAGACGACATAATTAATCCTTCTTAAAGACGCACCGTAAAAACGCATTAAATATCAGTGTACTCGATTAAGCGAGAGCCGTCGTTAAGCTTGTCGTATCTTCGTGTGGCTCCTGTGATGTGAAATTATTTGGGTGAATGCGTTTGCCATGATTGTCAAAAATATGCAGGTTGGATTTATCGATTCTTAGCCCTAGTGGGACGGCTTGGCACAGTGTCGTTTCTGGTGTTACTGCAATAAAGGGCTGCTCGTTCACCAGACCATGAACCAATTGATTTGGACCCAAAGGCTCAACCACACTGATACGCAGTTCAAGAGGCAAGGTGTTCATCATCAATTCTGAACCAATTTCAGAGTGCTCTGGACGAATACCAAGTGTGATAGCTGTATTTTTTACGTGGGCGTACTCGGGTAAGTACATTTGCTGATCACCAATCTCAAGGTATCCGTCATCGAGTGTTGCTGGTAAAAAATTCATTGCAGGGCTGCCAATGAAGCTCGCCACAAAAGTACTGGCTGGCTGGTGGTAGACCTCTCGTGGCGTCCCGACTTGCTCTATCTGGCCTTTGTTGAGCACCACGATTCTATCAGCCAGTGTCATGGCTTCGACTTGGTCATGAGTGACGTAAACACTGGTCACGCCAAGTTCGCGTTGCAGTTTTTTGATCTCTAATCTCATGTGAGCACGCAGTGAGGCATCTAGGTTAGACAAAGGTTCGTCAAACAGAAAAAGTTGTGGATCGCGAACGATCGCTCGTCCCATAGCAACACGTTGACGTTGACCACCCGAAAGCTTGGCTGGCTTGCGGTCTAGGTATTCTTCGATTTTCAGCGTTTTGGCGACTTTCTCAATTTTCTCTTCAATAAGGTGCTGACTAACACCTCGGTTCTTTAAGCCATAAGCTAGGTTTTTGTAAACCGACATGTGGGGGTAGAGCGCATAATTTTGGAAGACCATTGCGATATCACGCTGAGCTGGCTTTTCGTTATCAACACGGCGACCACTTAAGTGAATCTCGCCACCAGAAATGCTTTCCAAGCCCGCAATGGAACGTAGGATAGAAGACTTGCCACAACCAGAAGGACCCACCAAAACAAGGAACTCACCCTCATCGATATCAAGCGAGACTCCTTTGACGGCTTGATGGCCGTTTTCATACGTCTTTACCAAGTTTTTGATACCCAGCATGATGGGAGCTTTACGCGTACGATCGTGAGTGGCTTGGTTGTGCGCTAACGTTTGTTTTAACTTTGGCATCGGTGTGTCCTCTGTATTTTTGTGGATAGCTTGGTGAGAAGGCAGGTGAGACATCTTGTACTCAGCGAGTGATTGAACGCGGTTATCGTTCATTTGATTTTTGTCGTTATTATTTTTCACTTTCTACTAGCCCTTTTACAAACCAACGCTGAAATACAACCACCACTAAAACGGGTGGCAACATCGCTAAAATCACCATGGCAAAAACATAGTCGTAGCGCGGTAAACTGGTTTCATTGATGTTGTTGAGTACTTGTTTGATGCCCATCACGATGGTGTTGTAGCCTTCGTCCGTGGTCATCATGATTGGCCACAGGTATTGGTTCCAACCCACCACAAACATGATGATGAAGATCGCGGCGATCATGGTTTTAGACAGTGGCAATAAGATGTCGACAAAGAATCGAAACGGACCTGCGTTATCTAGCTGAGCGGCTTCTAACAATTCATCGGGGATGGTTTTGAAGAATTGCCTGAAAAAGAAGGTCGCGGTGGCTGATGCGATCAAAGGCAGAATCAACCCTGTATAGCTATTAAGAAGACCAAGCCCAGCGACAACTTCATAGGAAGGAATAATACGAACCTCTAATGGCAGTAACAGCGTCACGAAGATCAGCCAAAACCACGCCGTGGCATAAGGGAGTCTAAAGTAGACTAAAGCAAACGCGGCCATCATCGAAATGATGATCTTACCGATCGCAAAACCTAGCCCCATGATCATCGAGTTGGCGATCATTTTACTGGCGGTGACTTCGCCACTAAAGCCCATGCTTTTGTTCCAAGCTTCGCTATAAATGGCCGTAAAGTTATCGCCCGGTAGCCATTGCAGACCTTCGCTGACAATGGTGTTTGGGTTATGCGTAGAACTAGCGAAGATTAGCCAGATAGGGACCAACATAAACAGCATCCCTGCAATTAAAATTAGGTGGTCTGAGACCTTATTACTTTTCATAAATAACTCCTGTCGCGTTAAATCCTAGCGTGGAGGGGCTAGTAATGGACGCGCTTTTCTACAACGCGAAACTGGATAAATGTGAGAGTGAGTACCAGTAGTAACAACACAACAGACTGGGCGGAACTGCCGCCTAAATCTGCGCCAACAAAACCATCTCGATACACCTTGTACACTAATGAAGTTGTACCGCCACCTGGGCCACCATTGGTCATGGTGTCTATCACGCCAAAGGTTTCAAAGAATGAGTAGGTGAGGTTGATGACCAGTAGAAAGAAGCCAGTCGGGGCGAGCAGTGGGAAGGTAATGGTCCAGAAACGTTTCGAGTCACTGATACAATCCAACATCGCTGCTTCTTTTACGGCGTAAGAGATTGATTGAAGCCCCGCCAGAAAGTAGATGAAATTCACCGAAACTTGTTTCCACACGGACACCAAAATCAGAGCAAACGTGGCATCCACGGGATCGGTTTGGAAGCTAAAATCCCAACCCACAACAGCAAAGATTTCTGTGAACACGCCAATGTGCGGGTTAAACAAGAAAGCACCAATAACACCTGCAATCGCAGGGGCAACCGCGTAAACCCAAGTGAGAGTGACCTTGTAAGCGCCTTGTCCGTGAATGATGTTGTCGGCTTTCACGGCAAGCAGCAGAGCCAAGGCAAGTGATAAGAAAGAGACCACAATCGCGAACATCAAAGTAAAGCCAATCGAGTTCAGGTACTCGCTCGATTCGAATAGCATTTGGTAATTCTCAAACCAGACGAATATAGATGAGGTGCCCCAAGGGTCTTCCAGCATAAATGAAAGGTAAACCGCCTTTGCTGCTGGGTAGATAAAGAAAATGGCAATGATGAGGATCTGAGGTGCCAAAAATAGGTAAGGCAGCGGAGAGTGAAAGAATTGTTGACGTCGTTCCACAGGGTAATCCCTAAAAATAATTACAGTGGCCACTATGAGCGGCCGTTACCACTAGCGCGATATCAAGGCATGCATCCCGTTGAGTTATCGTTGTTGGAGCAAGAAATGGCGCTAGGGAAGAATCTCCTCACGTCTTGCCATAGCGTTTTTAGCGACGCAGTGACAAGTCGTGAGGAGTGATGAACGGCTCTGATTCGCTAAGCCTTAAGCTTGTGAACAGTTTCGTTTCATTAATCGATCCAGTTTACTGATCGATCTAGTTATTAACCGATCTAGTTCATCGTTCGAGCGAAGCGCTTTAGTAGTTTGCTGCTCTCATCTTCGACCTTGTCTAGGCTGCTCTCGACGCTAGATCGGTCAGCGAAGATGTTATCGAACTCACGGTGCATCACTTCACGGATCTGCGGGTAATAACCTAGGCGGTAGCCTTTAGTCCACTCGCCCGATTTGAGGCTTAGTTGCTTAACGCCCACTTCTGCGTCTGGCTGCTCTGTGTAGTAGCCGGACTTTTTCGCTAGTTCATAGGCAGCAGTTGTTACAGGTACATAGCCAGTGGTTTTGTGCCAGTAAACCTGAGTTTCAGGTTTGGTCAGGTAATCAAAGAACGCTGCAACACCTTTGTCCTGTTTCTGGTCATGGCCATTGAGTGCAAACAGAGCTGCACCACCAATGAAGGTTAAGCCAGCATCAGGGTTGACCGATTTCCAGTATGGAAGGTAAGTTGTGCCTAACTCGAAAGGTACGCGGTTACGCAAGCCACCGAACGAGCCTGAAGAACCCATCCACATCGCCACTTCTTGGCGCTCGAAAGGTGTTTGGTTCGCGTCCCAGTCGCTGCCGTAATACTTGTAGTAACCTAGATCTGACCACTCTTTCATCTTGCTAACATGCATCATCATGTCTTTGGTATTGAACATGATCTTAGTGGATAAGCCGTCGTAACCATTGTTTTGGTCTGCGACCGGTAGATTGTGGCGAGACTTAAAGTTTTCAAACATGATCCACGGCGTCAGAGATTGAGAAAACGCGATGTGTCCTTCGGCCTTCAGTTTCTTAGCAACCACTTCGAGTTCTTCATAAGTCTTAGGCGCTTCGGCTCCCACTTCTGCGAGAAGGTCTTTGTTGTAGTAAAGAACCGGCGTCGAACTGTTGAAAGGCATACCAACCATCTTGCCTTGGTTGTCGGCATAGAAGTTACGAACGCCAGCTAGGTAGTCGTTTGAATTAAAGTTGTAGCCCGATTCAACCAGAATATCCTGTACCGGTTTCGCGACACCTTTAGCGTTCATGATGGTTGCAGCACCGGCATCGAAGACTTGTAGAATGTTAGGAGCTTCGCCAGCTCGATATGCTGCGATACCCGCTGTTAAGGTCTCTGTGTATGAACCTTTATAGATTGGCGTGATCTTGTAATCATCTTGTGACGCATTAAAGTCAGTCGCAATCTTATTGACGGTTTCTCCAAGTTGGCCGCCCATTGCGTGCCACCAAGTAACTTGAGTCGTTGCGAACGCCGGCATTGCTGCTGTCGCAGAAAGAACGCCTGCCAAAATTAGCTTATTCATCTTCTTTTCCTTTTGGATGAAATCGATATAGAGGTATTGAATTTGAGTATTAACGAGACGGTAGGGGTATCGTTTGAAGCTATCTTGAACAGGGTATATTTCACTTACGTGGCTAAAGCGTTTCACTGATGTGAAAGATTCATTTCGATTTTATTTAAGAGAAAAGTTATTGATGGATTTGATGTTTGATGTATTTGGCTTTCAAGACGTTTTTCTGACCAAAAAAAAGCCTCTCGATGGAGAGGCTAAGAATAAGGTTCGATGTGGATACAGTTTTAGTGCGCGATGTCTAATTGGTTGTCTTTCACGCCGTTAATACGGAACCAACCTGCGATACTGAATCGCTCTGTGTTGGTTGGTAACACTTCGTGTGGGAACTGTTCAGACAAGAACACAAATAAGCGGCCTGACTTTGGTGGAATGGTCGCAATGTGGTTGTCTTTTAGATCGTAAACCACGAGCTCCCCTGCGTCTTCCTCAGACCATTCGTCATTCATGTAGAACACAGTGGTTAGGCGGCGGTTTTCATTGCCTTTAAAGCAGTCTAAGTGCTTCTGGTAAAAGTCACCTTTTTCGTATTTAGCAAAGTGCGCTTCGTACTCGAACAGACCCAAAAAGAACGCTCGGTTTGCCTCTAAACGAATTTGTTCCATTTTGTCTAGGAACAGAGATGTTGGTTCGCCCATATCACGGCGTACCCACTGAATTTTGTCACTACGAATCGTTGCTTCTCGTGCTACGTCATCGTTACGGCCGATCCTAGCCTTTTTCCAGTTCTCTGGAATGCAATCCCTCAATGCCACTACTTCCTCGTGAGTTAAGAAGTCATCCCAAACAAAGTAACCTTGGGTAGAAAGAGCATCGATAAGTTGGTTCATGTATAGCACTCAGACAATAAATTAGAGGCGCATATATAGTCCGAATAACTCAGGTCACCAAATCACATGTTTTGTCGTCACGACAAATGATGCTCAGTGCTTAAAGCGCAAGGCTTGTTGAGCAAGGTTTTCGGTAATGTGAGCATTCGATAATGCTGAAAAATATCGGATGAAATTGATGATCATCTTTGGAATGTGCCCTCATTATTCTGAGTTAAATTGGACTTGAGTAACGTTGGATTTGAGTAATTGAGTGGATACCAATGGAAATCTTGATTCGAGCTATATATCTGGTTTTAGATTGTTGTTTTTAACAAAATGATCACAATTGATGATGAGTTTGCTATTGTATAGGTCTGACCAGTTGTTTTGTCACAAGGAATGGATTTGCAACTTCATACCATCAAAGGCTATATCCAAGACATGTATCTCGTAGAGTACCCTGACAGGTTGCTCTTGCTTGATGGTGCGTGTCGAGCCGACATCCCGCATTTGAAGGCTTTCATCGAAACAGAGCTTATGCGTGATTTTGCTGATCTACATACGGTTGTGGTTACGCACATGCATCCAGACCATGCAGGGGCAGCGCACAGGCTCAGAAAGCTAACGAACTGTAACTTGGTTGCAGCAAACCGAGATAAGGATTGGTACCACGGTATCGATGGCATATTGATGCATTTGACAGATCTGGCATTGGCACGATGGATGGCGAATCGATTGGGTAAGCCCAAAGCAAATCTATGGTATTCAAGAAAGTTAAAGCCGGACTACAAGCTGTCGGATGGAGACAGCATTCCGGGTTTTGATGACTGGTTGGTTCTGGAAACGCCAGGCCATACCGACAGAGATCTTTCCGTCTATTGCCCATCACACAGTGTCGCCTATGTGGCGGATTTAATGGTCGAGGTCAAAAAGAAGCTGATTCCGCCTTTCCCAATTTTTCATCCCAATAAGTATCGAGCGTCGGTATCTCGTATCTATGGCATGCAGTTTGACACCTTGCTGGTGGCGCATGGGGGACAAGTGAATTTGAGTGAGCAAGCCTTTGAACATCTGTTGATGAGTGCGCCAAGAAGGCCAGTGACACATTGGCGAGTGACCAAAATCAAACTCAAAGGTTTGCTAAAATCTGTTTGGCGATTTGGGTTTAACAATAAAAAAAATCGCCATAAATAATAAAGGCCAGTCTCAAAGACTGGCCTTTATTAGTACGCGTTGTTGACTCACTATTTGAGCTGTGGAGCAGTTCAATTAATGAGAAATTAGAAATTCACCCGCTGGGTCAACAATCACTTTGTCACTCATGCCTTGACGACCAAGCAGCATCATATAAGTCATATCTTGACGGTTGCTTAGTGTGATATCGATAGGCCATTCCTGACCACCAATTTTTAGCATGGTTTCAATCACACAACGGTGTTCAACTTCGCCGTTCGATGATTTGATTCTTTTACTTGTTTTCAGCTTCGCCTTGCAGCGCACTGTTTCTTCTAGGTGGTAAACGTCTGGGTGAAGATCGAACTCAACGAAGTTTTCACCGTCTGTTTTTACACATAGTAGATTGTCTACGTGTAGAGAAGAGGTTTGAGCCCCTGTATCAACACGCGTATGTAGTCCAGTTATCCCTAACTCTGGTAAGCAAAGTGCTTCTGTATTCCCTATGATCATTTTATTGTTCATGTTTTTTCCAATCATGAGTAAACGGCGTTTAATCAGCCTTTGCCACGAGTACGGTTAGCGTTTGGTTTTGCATTTTTCTCGATAAATCCGAAAATCATGTCTGCTACATCTTTACCTGTCGCTTTCTCGATACCTTCTAGGCCTGGAGAAGAGTTCACTTCCATTACAACAGGGCCATTCTTAGATTGTAGAATATCGACACCACATAGGTTTAACCCCATGATTTTAGCTGCATTGATCGCTGTAGCGCGCTCTTCTTTGGTTAGTTTAACCAGTTGAGCTGTACCGCCACGGTGTAGGTTAGAGCGGAATTCACCCTCACCAGCTTGACGTTTCATTGCTGCAATAACCTTGTTACCCACAACAAAACAACGGATGTCTGCGCCATTAGCTTCTTCAATGAACTCTTGAACCAAGATGTTCGCTTTTAGGCCCATGAATGCTTCGATAACGCTTTCAGCTGCTTTGTTTGTTTCTGCTAGAACTACACCGATGCCTTGAGTACCTTCAAGAAGCTTGATAACCAGTGGCGCGCCACCTACGTTTTTGATCAAGTCTTGAATCTTGTCTGGGCGGCTAGCGAAACCTGTTTTTGGTAAGCCAATACCTTTACGAGACAACAGTTGTAGTGAGCGCAGTTTGTCGCGAGAACGACTGATAGCTACTGACTCATTGATACAAAAAGTGCCCATCATTTCGAATTGGCGAACAACCGCAGTGCCGTAAAAGGTAATGGAAGCGCCAATACGTGGAATAACAGCATCGTATTGAGGTAGCTCTTCACCCATGTAGCGAATCTTCGGATTGTTACTCGCGATATCTATATCACAGTGCAGCGTGTCGATAACATCGACCTGGTGACCACGAGCTTCTCCAGCCGCTTTTAAGCGAGAAGTAGAGTATAGGTTTTCGTTGCGAGAAAGAATTGCGATACGCATGGCGTTTCCTTAGTTAATACCTGATTGGTAACTGCAAATAAATGAGTTGTTAGCTGAGCTTTCAGTTTTTCTGAGGCTCTTTGCTTGCTTCGGGGCGAACCTTAAGGCTTTTCGTTTAACTAAGAAAACGAATTAAATTTGTCGAGTCGACAACGGAAATTTATCGAATGTGTGAGCGATTGGTACAACTAGGTTGAGAGGGAGTTTGGAATGGAAAAGCGAGTTGAGACCTAACTCATATTGGGGGTAGGAGCCTATTAGGTTGTACTCAACTCGCGTTAACTCGGTGCTTAAAAGTGTACTAATAACGCCAGTTACATAGCTCTATAAGTGTTCGTAGTGCTTCTCTTTCGAGCTTGCTACAGGTGCTTTTTAGCTTATTAAGATAGTATTTTCTCATGATGATTACTTCTCTTGTATTAGGCTTTGGTGGGAGCTCAAAGTTCCTTGTTGACCCATTAATTATGGTCACTTAATAGGAAGTAATAAACAGATGGGTTTTTACTAGGTTGTTCCTGTTTTTGTCTTTTAGCGCTACTTTTGGGCTGATGTGTTTTATAATGAGCTTAATCAGGAAGGGTTGTTTCTAAAAAGGTTCATTATTTGTCTGATCTAAACATGATGCGTTACTACACAAGGCTAGATTCGTTTGAGCCTAACCTCTCACATTCGGTTACCTTAACTGAGGTCGCAGATAAGCTGTTCACCAGCTTGCGCCATGCACGAACCTTGTTAGGCAAGATGCATCAGGCTGAATGGTTGGTGTGGGAGCCAAAAGTCGGCAGGAATCAACGTTCTAATCTGACTTTACGTTTTAGCAATCAAGAATTGACTCAACATGTTGCCAGTAAACTGATAGAGCAGGGCAAATACGAAAAAGCACTCTCAATTCTAGACAATGACCGCGCTGTATTTGGCTCTCTCCTCCAAGAAACCTCTGGCGCGACGATGCGTGAAGGGCTGCTGCACGTTCAATTAACCTATAAACGTAAGTTTGAAGACCTATTCCCGCATCATATTCACCGCAGTAGCGAACGATTTTTGATCAGGCAAGTGTTCAGTTGCCTCGTCACTTGTAATGGCAAGGGCAAGTTGAAGCCTGAACTGGCGCACCATTGGGAATATGATGCTGAAAAATTAGTTTGGACTTTCTATTTGCGCCCGGGCTTAACCTTCCATGATGGTCAACCCGTTGACGCCAAGCAACTCGTGTCGTTATTTACCGCCTTACAACCGCTACCTTTCTATCAGACAGAGCTCGCCCATGTCGCTTCGGTTTACAGTGAACAGCCGTTAAGGATCAGCTTCCAATTGACCAAAGCAGACACTGGCTTCGCGGGCTTATTGGCTGGCGTTAAGTATTCGATTCAACCTGCTGCGCAAGTGACTCGTGAGCCATCGCCATTGAATTCAGTGTCTCATGCCGTGATTGGAACCGGCCCTTTCAAAGTGGTTGAGACTAGTAACGAACGCATCAAGCTTGCCGCATTTGAACACTATTATGGTTGTCGCTCGTTAACCGATGAGGTGACTATTTGGCAATTCGAAGAGTCGATGACGGGCAGTGCTCGCTTTGATGACAGCCAAATGCAGGTGTCACCTTATGAAGATTCATCTTGCTTCCATCAATTAGGGAAAAGCGACGCGAAGCTGGTGTCGGCTGAAACTGATGGCCTTCGTAGCCGAGTTGAGGATGGGTGTTTGTTTATCCTTTTCAATCAGAACTCAGCGGCTAGCTTGCTAACTGATGAGCAGCGTAAGTACATCTCAGGGATAGCTAACCCACAAGCGGTACTGTCTCAATTGGAACAAAATCAAGGCTTGTTTAGCGTCTCTTTTGCTCAGAACATACTGCCAAGTTGGCAGAAGTTGTATCGAACGCCTGCGAAAGAAGCACAACTACCGACAAAGATGAGCATTGCGGTTTATAATTACTACGCGCTCTATCGTTGTGCTATTTGTGTATCAGACATCCTTAAACGATATGGCGTGGAAGTTGAGGTGAACACCTACAGTTTTCGAGAATTGGCGCAGCTCTCTCAGAGTGGTGAGTTAAAGGAGGATCTGGTGTTGTGTAACCTGAATCTCGATGATAATGCCCCGTCTTCGCTGTTTTCGTGGATGATGAACGATCCTGTTTTGCACTCTGCTTTAGGAGAGGTGAACAGTGATTGGCTCAAGCAGCGCTTGGATAGTCATAAAGCATCCGTTGAACTGCCTAATTACTTGGCAGAGCTAGAACCCATCGCGTCTACTCTGATCTCAGATTATTGGTTAGTGCCTATGTTCCACCATTTACAGACCGTTCGTTTCCAAGGGATTCTGAAAAACGTGGCCATTACCAACTGGGGATGGCCAGATTTCAAGAATGTATGGTCAGCTGATTAGCCTTGCCTACCAAATAGAGTAACTCCTCTCCAAAGTCGATTTTGGCACGCTCACGTTTAGATAAAACAAAAATTACACTCATTGGTTTACTTTTTAATTTTGATATGTAAACTAGCCAGTGTAGTTTTTGCGTTGGGATAGACCCAATGATTAAAGAGATACCAATGAAAAAATATCTATTACCGATTTTAGGAGTACTTGCCGTGGTCGCTATCGTAAGCACAGGTTCACAATCAAACGACAATCTAGATAAGCTTCCAAAGAAGTTTGTAAACAGTGATCTGGAATACAAATCGGGTATGTCTGATATTTTTTCAATCCTGAAAGCTTATGTGACTGTGGAAAGAAACGAGCCCGTGCCGCGCGCTGCATTGCCTTTGATTCCAATGACTGCCGAGCAGCTGATCGAAGAACAAGACGACGTTGCTTACCGCTTAGGTCACTCCAGTGTGATGATGAAGCTGGATGGCAAGCTTGTGATGACAGATCCTGTGTTCAGTGACCGTGCATCACCCGTGCAATGGATGGGGCCAAAGCGCTTCCACCCAACACCAATCTCACTGCAAGAGTTACCTGACATTGACGTGGTTGTCATCAGTCATGACCACTACGACCATTTAGATAAAGGTGCCGTAAAGGTATTAGCCGATAAAGTAGGTACATTTTTGGTGCCACTCAGAGTCGGTGCATTGCTGGAAAAGTGGGGCGTGGATAAAGCAAAGATTATTGAGTTGAACTGGTGGGAATCAGCAACAGCCTCAGATATTGAGTTTACTTTGACGCCAACACAGCACTTCTCTGGTCGTGGCTTACTTGATCGTGACCAAACACTGTGGGGGAGTTGGGTTATTAACGCTTCAGATAAGAAAGTCTTCTTTAGTGGTGACTCTGGTTACTTCAACGGCTTTAAAGAGATTGGCGACCGTTTTGGGCCGTTTGATTTAACCATGGTTGAAACGGGCGCGTATAACTCACTTTGGGCGGATATTCATATGTTCCCAGAGCAGAGCGTTCAGGCGCACATCGACCTACAAGGTAAGGTGATGATGCCAATCCACAACAGTACGTTTGATCTTTCTATGCACGATTGGCAAGACCCAATGGAACAATCTTTGGCGATAAGTAAAAAACGAGATGTACAGATGGTGAGCCCTGTGATGGGTGAGCGTTTGGTGATTTCAGAACCCGTACCTGTTAAGGCATGGTGGAAATTAGCATCGAATTAGAGTTGTCATCCAAATAGACATAGCTAAACCACTAAGCTTTACAACCCAACTTATACAAAAAACGCCACCGATCTTACGATTCGGTGGCGTTTTTTCGTTTTATTTTTAAGATCAGCTTTCTAAGTTCTGCGCCATTTTCTTCGCAATTTTTCTGAATTGTTCTAACTCGTCTTCGGCCATGCCTTTGGTCATTCTCTTCAGCATGTCTCGATCGATATCCGAGACCTTACTCATGATCTCTTGACCCTTATCAGTCAGAACCAATAACTGGCTGCGCTTGTCTTCCGGGTTCGGAGACTTCTTCACAAGTTCCTGATTGATCAAGGCATTAATGAGCCGAGTGACCTGTGCTTTATCACGATCTAGGAAGTGTGCGATATCGATAGCGGTACATGGAGACTTCTTAGTAATGATCTTCATGACACGAATGTTCATAGGTGCGATCTCTGAGTCTAAGCTCTCAATCTGTTCGCTCATTTGACGTTTCAAAGAGTGCACTAAACGAAAGATAGACTCTAGCGATGTGTTATCAGACATAAACGATCCTTAGAAATATAGTTGACATTATCAACTACTGTATTTATGGTTGACATTATCAACTTGATTGTTCGTAAATTCAAGACAGGAAATAGATATGACGATTCAAGCAACTCTAACGCAAACTCTTCCTGAGCAAAAAGGCACACCGGTTTTATACAAAATTTTGGTCATGTTGAGCTTAATGCTGACGATTGGCGGCAGTTTAACGGC
>NZ_AJZM02000178.1 GCF_000272405.2 Vibrio tasmaniensis 1F-187 | reverse complement strand
TCCAGTCTTACTGGAGCAGATCATTTTATCATCAGCTACATCATTGTCGAAGCTATTAAATTCATCACTAAAACCAAAGAGATCATCATCACTCATTGACTAGCACCAAACAGAATTTTCTAAATCAAATTTTTTCTGATTAAAATCTGTTTGTATTTCACCTGAAGATAGCCAGCACAAAGCTGCTGTTAGTGTTTCATCTGGAGAAATTTTAAGTTGGTGTGAAAGATGATGAAGGGTCACGCTTCTATTAGCTTGAACAAACTGAAGCACATGTTTTTGAATGTCAGTGATTGTACGAATCCCTGAATAGCCATGGAGTAATTTAAGGTTACTAAGTAGAAAACCTGTTCGAATCTGCTTCTCGGTCACTAAGATAAGTTTTTTTCCATACTCAGCTTGAGCGACAAGCTGCTTTTCTTTAAACCTTGATCGAAAATCTGGTTTAAGGATCTGACTTGAATGCTTTACTTCAATCAGAGAAGGCGTATCTATGCTATCGAAAAGCTGGAAGTCTGGCGTGTAGCGGCAGTAGCGCCCATTGAAGTAGTACTCAAACCCATGTGGCTGAGATTCATATCTAACTATTTGAGGATTGTATTCAGCATGAAAACAAAAATCATACTCAAGCATGGACATTGTTCGAACAACTGAGTCATTTTTCAAACTCATGAATTTACAAATGTTGTGAACAGCTGATGATTTTTTGGTTTGGTCGTACATAGCACAAGCACTTTGTTGTAAACCTACAACAAAAAGTAGACCATGAAGACTTAAGATGCAAATAAGAAAAGAAGCCTGCAATTTATGCGAACATATATTGCAGGCTTCATAAGGGGTGGGAACCCAGCCACATCCCGGCACACAAGTCACTCGCTGCGGCTGCTCCCTTCCAGGCCTGACCGAGTTCACGAGCTATTGTTGCGGGAGGACCAGGCCCCCATAGATTCGTTTTCTAAGAGGCTTGCCTCAAAGAGTGATTGGATTATTAAGCATCACAGCAACCATTGCAAGCCCTTCCACCCTATTTTTGAACAATTGCGGTCTAAGTGCTTATCCTTTATTCAAACCACTAGAAAATCGCAGGTAAATTCACCATTTACCTGCATTTGGAAGGTTTGGATTGCTGGAGTACTAGATATCGATGTCTTCGTTATCTTCTGTGCGAATGATGTAGTCTGTCATCCACGCGGTACCTAATAGACACAACCACACCACAAAGACTGGGCTTGGTACTTCGATGCTTGGGGTAATTACCAGAGCCGCAAAACCGACCGTTGGCAGTGTCCAACACAGTAGTTTATTCCAGCGGAAGGTTTTTAAGCGCGTCAGCGTTTCCATCGATGCCATGATGCCCGTTAAACACAAGGCAACCAAAGCGGCATAAGGTAAATCGGCTATCCATAACGGAAGTATTAAGCCTAATGACCACCAGCTGTGTCGGCTGGCTGGCTTAAGGTGATTTGCCGCCCACCAAATCACGATGATTGATAAGGTTTGAAGTGTGGTAACCCACGGGACGCCTTCAAGCTTGCCTGCTGATTGCGTGACCATGATCCCGACCTGCAAAGTAGTCACAATTAAGCCGGAAATAATCACGACAGACAAACTACTGCGTCTTGAGAAGACCACCATCAATAGCGGGAACAGTACCCACGCACTGACAGACAGCGTGATAGGCTGCAAAGGAAGGGTTAGACCATAAGTGGTCATGGAAACAAGCAAAGCTAATCCTGCTATGCCTCCCTGCGGTAAAATCCATAATGCAGGAATGACCATTGCAAGCACCGGGATATCTCCCTCACTTAAACTGATTGCTCTCGCGCAAACAACCGCTAATAATGTGGTGATCAAGAACTGAAACGTTGTAAATACCATAGCCCTCTCCTTCTACCGATCCGTGGTATTAATGAACTAGGAACATTTAGTATGGACCAATTTTTGAGCCAAATCTTTGCTGTGATTCACCAAATTCCATATGGGAAAGTAACAACTTATGGAGACATAGCACGTTTTTCAGGATTTCCGGGCTATGCGCGCCATGTTGGTAAAGCGCTGGGTAACCTGCCAGAAGGTAGCAAACTGCCTTGGTATCGAGTGATAAACAGCAAGGGTGAAATATCTTTAAAGGGTGATTCGTTCGACCGACAAAAGCAGCATTTGGTTAAAGAAGGGGTTGAGGTGAGTGATGCAGGAAAAGTTAAACTCAGAATATACAAATGGCAGCCCTAGAGCTGCCACTAATCGCTGATTCAACTGGCTAAGTTAAGCCAATCAAGATGCCTTAACAGTGGCATCGATTTCTGATTAACGAACACCAACCAAACTTAGGTCTGCTTGCTGTGTATTTTCTACATCAGTAATTACTGACTTAATCGTGTCAGTAGTGAAACGCAGTTTGCCGTCAACATGAATCGATGCGCGCATGTTGTAACGGTGGTTAGCTTTAATTTTGTCGTTGTCGTAGCTTAGCTCGAATGCGAACGGTACTTGCTTACCGTCTGTGGTGAACTCTTGAGTTGCGATAACCGTCGATGGTGCGTCAGCCAGTGAGATATCTTCTAGCGTAACGGTAACTACTGCATTCTCTGGCAATGCAATTCTTTCACGGTAGCTTACTGTTCCTGAAATCACTTGAGTGTTCTCTGCAACCACTTCTTGAGAAGCGTTCGTTTCTGATGTTGCTTGGCAACCAACAAGTAGGCCAAACGATACTAAAGACGTAATAAGAATTAGAGCCTTTTTCATATTCAATTTCTCTCAACATGTTTGCCGGACTCGGCAAATCTACTCACCAATTATAAGAGAGCTTTCATATTCTGTCTTGAAACCCTATGATTTATTGACAGATATCTGACTAAGCTAAATGATTAACACCATAATCTGACACCCATTTTACGAAGAGGAATGCTGGCGATGAGTCAACCTTTACAAGAATTACTAAGTTTACTTCAGCTAGAAAAACTGGAAGAAGGTTTATTCCGTGGGCAAAGTGAGAACCTAGGCCTACCACAGGTATACGGCGGTCAGGTATTGGGACAAGCACTTTCTGCTGCTCGTTATACCGTTCAAGACGACCGTAGTGTCCACTCGTTCCACAGTTATTTTCTGTTTCCCGGCGATCCTGAAAAGCCAATCATTTACGATGTTGAGAACCTACGAGATGGACGCAGCTTTAGCACGCGCCGTGTAAAAGCGATTCAAAATGGCCGCCCTATTTTCTATCTCACGGCTTCTTATCATGGCGATGCGCCAGGGTTTGAACACCAGATTTCAATGCCTGATATTCCTGGACCAGAAAACTTCGCCTCAGAAACTGAGTTAGCGAGCCACATCGCGGAATTCTTACCAGAGAAGCTGCGCAAAACCTTCTGTGGCGAAAAGCCGATTGAGATGCGCCCGGTGACCGTGGTAAACCCACTGAAACCTAAGAAGACGGAAGCGAAACAGTATCTCTGGGTAAGAGCGAATGGCGCGATGCCAGACAACCAATTGATTCACCAATACCTGCTTGCTTACGCTTCGGACTGGGGATTCTTGGTGACGGCGCTTCACCCGCATGAAGTCTCTATCATGACGCCAAATTTCCAAGTAGCAACGATTGACCATTCAATCTGGTTCCACCGCCCATTCAAAATGGATGAATGGCTGCTTTATGCGATTGAAAGCCCAACGGCGGCGAACACTCGCGGCCTAGTGCGCGGCGAGATCTTCAACCAGAAAGGTGAACTGGTAGCGACAGCAGTACAAGAAGGTGTGATGCGTTTTACTAAATAGCGCTCAAATAAATAGCGAATAAACGCTTCTTACAAGCCCCAAATACGCACAAACAAAAAGAGGCTAGGTTTAATACCTAGCCTCTTTCTTTAATGACGCTTGAGAAAACCCGTCACATAAAAATCAATAAAACCTACTCAACTTCTAACGTTGGCTCAAACTCGCTCTGTACTCGTGTTTTAATGCCATCACCTGCGTCACGCAGTAGGTTAAATGGCGATAACACAACGCCTTTCACCGCGCCCTCTGCGGCTCCCTGAGCGAGCTCTTTACTCTTATCAGCTAACAAGTTAGCTTGTGCCAAAATACCTGGGACTTCCGCTCGTAGCATTTCAGATTCAGTGACGATGACAGGAATAGTCTGTTCGCGGTAAGACTTACTTTCAGCGAGCATTGGTGGCATTACGTCTACGCGGTATCTCTTTAATTCCGTTAATGTTGGAGGAATAACATCGGTTCTTACCTGCTCGACTTCCGTTCGAACATTTTTGACTTCATCTAAAATCGCAGGGATTTTGTTGTCGACCGAGGCTACGGTTTGATTCACGTCATCGATCGTCTTTCTAACTTCTTCGACAGTGTTTAACACCTGAGGAGCAAGATCGCTGACATGTTCAGCAAGCGCTAATAGCTCTTCTACTTTGAGCCCTTTCGTGAGGCCCGAAATGTCTTCGATAACTTGCGGATAAGTATCAACGATTTCACCGACTTTATTGGTAAACGAGTAGATGGTGTAACCCAAGTAAAAAATGGCGACCGTCAATACTAGCTGGATAGCGGTAGATACTTTTGCAAACATGAATAATCCTTTTCTTTATCGCAGAGGCGAGATCTAAACTGAGAAGATAGTTAAACTGAAACGATAGTTAATCTATTACTAGGCGTAACTTAAAGCGGCAATGCTGTCGTGTACTTCAATGGTTCCATCGCAAACGTCGAGGTCACATTAGAGATACCATCAATGCTATTCACCAAGCGCTTATAGAAATCATCAAAGCACTTCATGTCTTTAACCTGAACCTTCATCATATAATCATATTCGCCAGCCATGCGATAGAACTCCATCACTTCTGGAAATTCCGACACAGTATTCACAAATCGACCATACCACTCATGAGAATGATCACTGGTTTTCACCAATACGAACGCAGTAAAGGAAAGATCCAGTTTTTCCGGGTTCAGCAGTGCGACTCTTTTCTCAATAATACCGTTCTCTTCGAGGCGCTTAAGCCTTTTCCAACAAGGCGTTGTAGTGAGATTGACCGCTTCAGAAATATCGTTTAATGACAGGGTGCTGTCTTCTTGCAGTAACCCTAATATTTTTTTATCTACGGCATCTATCACACTTTCACCAAATCGCATTTAAAGAGAATAATTTTCTACAATTTAAGCAAAACAAAGCAAATATGGCAAAGTTTTTCTCTCGGATTATAGATAAATTAGAACCATACCAATTACAAAGAATTCCTACACTCGATCAGGAGAACGCTTATGTGCACTGACCATCAATGGATTAACAACGCGATTCGTAAAATTGAAGCGGACTACCAACGCTCAGCGGATACGCACCTTATCAAGCTCGATCTACCAAGTATCGAAGGCATTGATGTTTACCTTAAAGATGAAAGCACACACCCTACAGGCTCTTTAAAGCACCGTTTAGCGCGTTCTCTGTTCTTATACGCTATCTGTAACGGTTGGGTTGGCCCAGAAACAACAATCATTGAATCTTCATCGGGCAGTACTGCGGTATCTGAAGCGTACTTTGCTCGCCTACTGGGCCTACCGTTTATTGCGGTAATGCCAAAATGCACAGCGAAGAAGAAGATTGAGCAGATTGAATTCTACGGCGGCCAAGCGCATCTTGTTGACCGCTCAGATGAAATTTACGATGAGTCTCGCCGTTTAGCAGAAGAATTGAATGGTCACTACATGGATCAATTTACTTACGCTGAGCGCGCAACCGACTGGCGTGGTAACAACAACATCGCGAACTCGATTTTCAATCAAATGCAGATGGAAGATCACCCAGTTCCAGCTTGGGTAGTAATGAGCCCAGGTACTGGCGGTACTTCAGCGACGATTGGCCGTTTCATTCGCTACCAACAGCATGAAACCAAGCTTTGTGTTGTGGACCCTGAGAACTCTGTATTCCACGAATACTTCCAAACCGGCAATGCGAACGTGAAAGGCAGTACATTCAGCAAGATTGAGGGCATTGGTCGCCCACGAGCAGAACCAAGCTTTATTCCTGGCGTGGTTGACGAAATGCGTAAAATCCCAGACGCAGCAAGTATCGCAACCACACATTGGTTATCTGACATTCTTGGCCGCAAGGTTGGCGCATCTACGGGTACAAACATGTACGGTGTGCTTCAACTGGCAAGCGAGATGAAAGCACGCGGTGAGACAGGTTCTATTGTGACTTTGCTATGTGACAGCGGTGAACGTTACCTAGACACTTACTTCAACGACGAGTGGGTGAACAACAACATTGGTGACCTACAACCGTACGCGGCGAAGTTAGAAGCTTTCTCGCAAACAGGTGAGTTGGCTTAACCACAGAGTAAGCACCTGCGCCAAAATTAAAAAGAGCCCTTGATGGGCTCTTTTTTGTTTGTTCTGTTAATCAATCACTAACGAGAACAAATTACTCTGGCTTCTGCTTCGCTTCAAATGCCGCTAGTTGTTCAGGCGTCGCTTTTGGTTGATGGTTTTGTTTCCACTCATCGTAAGTCATGCCATATACGCGCTCACGAGCGTCATCGATATCCAAGTCTAAGCCTTGTTGTTCAGCTTCTGCTTTATACCACTTGCTGAAACAGTTACGGCAGAAGCCCGCTAAGATCATCAGGTCGATGTTCTGCACATCCTTATTATTGTCTAAGTGTGCTAGCAGACGACGAAAGGTTGCTGCATCTAGCTTATCTTGTTCTTCTTGAGAAAGATCTTTGTATTTAAATTCAGCCACTTTACTTTCCTTTATTCGATTTATTGTATTAATTCATTGAGCTCTGCTTGTTATACAAAAAAAGCCTGCCATTCGCTAGGAGCAAACGCAGGCTTTTCAATATTGTTACACTATTCCGTGCTCATTAAGCGTACGTGTTCATTGGCCGTGCGTGTTCATTAACCGTGACTGCTTCTTCCCACGTTATCATGACTGAGCTCTTTATTTAGAACCGCTTCCACATGACCTGGAGAACGTGTTGAGCCAGAAATCAGTCGATACATCGCAGGGATTACGAACAGAGTAACCAAAGTTGCAAAGCCCATACCGAAGAAGATAACCGTACCCACTGCTACTCGGCTTTCATAGCCTGCGCCCGTTGAAGTAATCAATGGGATTGCACCGGCTAGTGTGGTGAACGCCGTCATCAAGATTGGACGTAAACGTCGAGCCGAAGCATCAATGATCGCCTTTTCAAACTCAATGCCACGGTCACGAAGTTGGTTAGCAAACTCTACGATCAAGATACCGTTTTTGGTTACCATACCGATCAACATGATCATACCAATCTGGCTGTAGACATTGAGCCCTTGATTCATCAACACCAAACCTAAGAAACCACCAAAGATACCCATAGGTACGGTGAACATCACCACCAGCGGGTTAATGAAGCTCTCAAACTGCGCCGCAAGTACCAAGTACGCGACCAACATCGCTAGCGCGAACACCACTAAGATACTCGATTGGTTTTCTTTAAAATCTTTAGACTCGCCTGAGTAGCTTACTGAAATATCACCCGGTAGCTGCTCAATCGCTTGTTCATCAAGGAAATCCAAAGCATCGCCCAGCGTGTAACCTTCCATTAGGTTCGCTTTGATGGTCACCGATTTCTGTTTGTTGTAGTGCGACAAACGAATCGAAGACGCTACTTCTTCAATATGCGTTAGAGTATCGAGTGTCACCAATTCACCAGACTGAGTTCGCATGTAGATTTGGCTTAAGTCATTCGCATTGTTAAAGCTGTTTTCATCGCCACGCAGGTAAACGTCGTACTCTTCACCACGTTCAACGAACGTCGTTTCACTCTTACCGCCCAGCATGATTTCTAACGTGTCCGAAATGTCCGAAACACTCACACCTAGCTCGGCTGCACGTTGCTTATCTACGGTTACCAACAGCTCTGGTGTTTTCTCAGAGTAATCGATGTCCGCACCTTCCATCATTGGCGAGTCTTCAGCGGCTTGCTTTAACAGTTCGCCCCATTTCTGAAGCTCAGAGTAATCAGAGCCACCCAGTACAAATTGCACAGGCTCACTCGAACCACCACGGAAGCCTGGCATGAACGGGAACACACGTACATCAGGAATACCCGTTAAAGACTTACGTACCTCGCCCAAGGCTTGTTGTGCTGTTTCTCCACGTTCGTCCCAATCTTCCAGGATCATGATAACGAAGCCCGTTTGGTCGCCCGCATTACCACCAAACGCTGGTGATTGAATACTGAATGACTTCAAGAAGCCTTGACCAAGCAGCGGCATTAGGCGTTCTTCAACGATGTCCATGTTGGCAGACATACGGTTGTAACTGGTTGCATCGGCACCACGAACAAACGCAAAGATAACACCACGGTCTTCTTGTGGCGTCAGTTGCGACGGCACTTGTTGCATCAAACCATAACTACCGCCCATACACGCAATAATGATGATTGGAGCTGCCCAACGCCAGTTTAGAGCACGGCGCAATACCGATTTGTATCCAGCTTCTAACCTACCAAACACACGTTCAACAAATTGATTGAAGCGATTAGGTTTCACGTTCGCTTTTAAAATCTTGCTGCCCAGAACCGGCGTCAAGGTCAATGCTATGACAGATGAGAAAATCACCGACATCGCTAACAGTACCGAGAACTCAGTAAACAGAAGGCCTACCATACCGTCCATAAACGAGATTGGTAGGAACACCATGACCAGTACTAGCGTGGTTGCGATTACCGCAAAGCCTACTTCACGTGTCCCTTTGTAAGCCGCAAGCAATGGTGATTCGCCACGTTCAATGTGGTGGAAAATATTCTCAACCACCACAATCGCATCATCGACCACTAAACCGATAGACAGGATAAGTGCCATCAAGGTGATGAGGTTAATAGAGAAGCCAAAGTAGTACGCCGCAATAAACGATGAGATTAGCGACACAGGAACCGTCACGGCTGGAATCAGCGTTGCACGCGCTTGGCCAATGAAGACGTAAAGCACGAGGATAACCAAACCACCCGTAATAAAGAGTGTGCTGTAAACCTCTGAGATCGAACGGTCGATAAAGACAGTGGAGTCATAGTCCACCGCTAGACGAGTTCCGTCAGGCAAGAACTTTTGAATCGCTTCGACTTCTTTATGGACTAAGTCAGCCACCTCAAGTGGGTTGGCATCAGACTGAGGCACAATGCCCATACTTACGTTAACAACGCCGTCACTCTTAAAAGTCGAGTTCTCGTTTTCTGCGCCAATGTAAACATCCGCCACATCTTTCAAGTAGATAGGTGTGTTATCAGAGGCACGTTTCACCACTAAGTATTCGAAATCTTTGGCTTCAGTATATGAACGAGCAGTACGAACCGACATCACAATCGCATCGTTACGCACTTCGCCACCCGGGCTTTCAATGTTCTCGTTACGTAGGGCTTGTGTAATATCAGAGGCGGTAACACCACGACCCGCC
>NZ_AJZM02000177.1:74822-79455 GCF_000272405.2 Vibrio tasmaniensis 1F-187 | reverse complement strand
TTTAATTACGCAACAAAGCCCTGCCCGATCTCAATCCGCGACACATTTAGGCACGCAGGTGGTGCAGTTTTCAAAGCATTACACAGCTTACACTGACACGAAGTGATATAATTTTTGCCCAAAGCTTTGAAGAGCTAATGAATTAAAGGATGAGTACGATGGAAAAAACGATCTCGTTGGTACTTGGCAGTGGTGGCGCAAGAGGCTTGGTTCACGTTGGAATCATCCGTTGGTTAATTGAGCATGGCTACCAGATAAAATCCATCTCTGGTTGTTCAATTGGCGCACTTATCGGTGGTGTCTATGCGGCGGGTAAGTTGGATGAATTTGAAGAGTGGGTCACCAGTATCGACCAATCGGATATGGCGATGATGTTGGACTTTTCATGGCAATCGAGCGGTATCTTCAAAGGGGACAAGATCATCGAAACGCTGCGTGGGCTGATCGGTGAGATTTCAATTGAAGAACTGCCTATCCCTTATACCGCGGTTGCCGCTAACGTCGCCGATGAAAAAGAGGTTTGGCTGCAATCCGGTTCTCTGTTTGACGCCATTCGCGCCTCTATCTCTTTACCACTGTTCTTCACGCCTCATGTGATTAATGGCGAAGTGCTGATTGATGGCGGAGTGCTCAATCCCGTACCGATTGCGCCTACCTTTAGTGATAAGACAGACTTTACTCTGGCTGTGAACTTAGGTGGTGAACCTGAGATGCTTCAACAGGAAGTGATACCGGTTTCCCTACCTACCAAAGAGAGCAATTTGCATGAGAAGGTTGTTCACTTTATCGATAATCTAGGTAGCAGTGTAAAAAGTAAAATGAGCTTTAACTTTGCAGCCTACGACATTGCCAACCAAGCGTTTGATGCGATGCAATCGACCATCGCTCGCCAAAAATTGGCCGCTTATCCCGCCGATATTACGCTTGAGATCCCACGCAATGCTTGTGGCACCTTAGAGTTTGATCGTTCACAAGAGATGATAGATAGAGGCTACCATTTGGCACAGGCTAAATTGGGCAATCGACTTTAATGTATTTGCTGCTGAATGAGAGTATTTATGGAAACTGAACTAAAAGAGCTTGAACTCCACGAGCTTATGGCAACAAAAGATGTCATCGTGATTACCAGCTCAGAAGTGGCTGCCGTATCTTGGCTGATAGAGTGCTATCAAGAGAACGCTGATATTCAGATTATCGAGAGCGCACATCAGCTAGATACTGAAGCGGTTTTGGCGCAATGCCGAGACAGCCTGAGTCAAAATAAAAAGGTCATCCTCACCGCGCAGTTTCGTAGCCAGCTTCCTATTATCAATATCGCTTCACTGTGTAATGAGAAGCGCAAGTCATTGATCAATATTGAGTTGTTAGGCTGGGATGAAGAGACTCGCCTTCCTCAGTCTTATAGCAGTTTCTAGGTTATAAGAATTTCTAGCTTATAACGGTTTCTAGTTAACCGCATTCGCTATATAGCAGCAGTTTTAGGTAGCAGACAATGTAAGCGCATTACTTCAAATGTCTGCCGCCATCAAGGTGCAAAGTTCTTCCTGTCATGTAGTGACTGGCCAACACAAACTTGATGCCATCGATTATTTCCTCAAAGCCCGCTTCTGTGGGAATCAGAGCTTTCTTCAGCGCTTTGGTTTTGTATGCCTCATCGTCATGCTCATTAAACTTAATCATGGCTGGAGAGAGGGTATTTACTTTCACCTTGGGAGCCAGCATCGCA
Source organism: Vibrio tasmaniensis 1F-187 (assembly GCF_000272405.2). Taxonomy (GTDB): domain Bacteria; phylum Pseudomonadota; class Gammaproteobacteria; order Enterobacterales; family Vibrionaceae; genus Vibrio; species Vibrio tasmaniensis_A. Next base: position 77,729 of record NZ_AJZM02000177.1, on the reverse strand, counting down.
GAAAACGACAAAGTCAGGTTATTGAGCGCCGCTTTACTGGCCGCGTAAGCGATGTGTTTTTTACTGCCTTTTTCTGCAACGTAGTCACTGATGTGGATGATGTCTGAGGTTTTATCGCCAGACATCAATTGGTCTTTGAGTGTTAAGTTGAACAGATAAGGCACGGTAGCGTGAATCGTCATCATCTGGTGCATGATTTGGGATGCATTGTCACTGGGGTTTGTCTTGTTCTCAGGTTTCCAGTCTGAAGCGTTATGTATGACGGCTCGAAGTGTCTTATATTCTTGACCAACATAATCAAGAAAGCCCTCTAAGCTGCTTTGTTGATAAAAGTCTACTTGCTGCAAGTCGGCTCCACTGTCGCGCAACAGTTGCAGTTGAGGATAGTCGCTGCGGTAAGTGCCAACCACTTCGTATCCATCCGCTATAAGTTGCTGCGCCAATGCGAATCCGAGTCGCTTTCCCACGCCGGTTATCAATATCGTTTCACTCATCGTAAAAACTCAGCTCTGGTTTGAGGGTTAGTTTTGAAAATACCACCGAGAGCGGTTGTTGAGGTTTCAGAGTTTGCATCCATGACGCCTCTGGATTTAACGCAATAGTGCGTGGCTTTAATCGTCACGGCCACGTTTTCTGTCTCTACTAGAGTCTGTATCGCGACTAGGATTTGCTGAGTAAGGCGTTCTTGTACCTGAGGACGCTGAGCAAAGAATCGAACGATACGGTTTATTTTAGACAGCCCAAGAATCTTGTTTTCAGGTATATAAGCCACTTCCGCTAAACCATCGATGGTAATGAAGTGGTGTTCGCACGTCGACGTTAAATCGATATCCGATACCTTGACCATTTCATCAACCGACATTTTGTTTTCTATAACACTGATTTTCGGGAAGTTATCGTAATCGAGCCCTGAAAATATCTCATGGACGTACATCTTTGCAATGCGATGAGGTGTTTCAGCAAGGCTGTCATCGGTTAAATCCAGTCCAAGCGTACTGACCACTTCCGTCAACAGTCCTTTGATGCGGTTGTACTTCTGGTTGGGGTTCATTTCGCTCTCTGTCATTGGAGTTTCAAGTCCTCTTGCGAGCAAAGCTTCTCTTACTTTTTCGGCTTCTGTATTCAGCATGACGCACTCCTTATGAATTATTGTCGTTGTCTGCTTCATAGCTCAGAGTGAGCGAAACAGAGTCAGCAAAACGTAGCGCATGAGGTTTGTCGATTCTCACTTGAGCGTATTTGACCCATGGATGGTCGATACAAATGCCGAGAACGTCACTGGTTAGCTTTTCCAAAAGCAGAAACCTTCCGGATTCGACATGTTGAATGATCTTCTTGCAGATGTTTTTGTAGTTAAGTGCGTTCTCCACATCATCTGAGAGACAAAGGTTGTTAGCGGGGTAGTGGATTTCTGCGTTGATAACGATGTCTTGCTGCTTAGACTTTTCTTCTTCGTTGAAGCCGATGAAGGTTCTTAGTCTCAGGTTTGTAATGGTGATAATGGCGTTGTGATTCATAACAGTGTCCAATCCTTAGATAGTGAAGTCAGTTACGTGCTTGTTTTGAGAAAAGATCAGTAAACCTCAGGTGATTAAGAGTTCAGTTGTTCCTTTCACAATTGTTACTTTCGCAATTGTTCCTGTTGCAGTCGTTCTTTTTTCAGTCATGGAAAGGCTAAGTGAAACTGAGCTCGAACGGGATGGGTTCGGTTTTCTGACTTAACTGATCGAAGCTTTCCCAGAGCTGCTGATATGAGATGTCTAGAGTGGGGTGACGTTCTCGTGCGGCAACATCAACTAACGGCCTGAGCACAAATGCGTACTCGGTGATTTCGCCTCTAGGCAGCTCTACGCCATCAATAATGCCGACTTGATTACCATAAAGAAGGATGTCGATATCCATCGTGCGTGAAGCATAGGCTTTGGTCTGACGCTTGCGATCATTCTTTGCTTCGATTTGATGTAGAACCTGAACCAGTTCGGCGACAGGGAGGTTATATTCAAACCCAACGACTAGGTTTAGGAAGTTGTCCCCCTCGAAACCGACAGGCTCGCAATCGTAGAAATTAGAAATGTGCAGCGGTGCAAAGCGGTCATTCAATGCTTTGAGAGACTCTGTGACGTGGTGTTCGCGGTTAATGTTGCTTCCGATGCTGACGTAGACGTTGGCCATAGTTTTCCTTCCTTTTAAGGAGCCTATACGTCAAACTCGCGAGGAAGATCAGCTATGTATCCTCTTAGAGACAGGAAGATAAAAGAAAATACGGTTCTGCCACAAATCGCGTCTGATAGTGATAGAATCCCCGCATCAGAATTATCGAGAATCTAGGTATTTATAAACAATGTTTATCCATCACGTTAACGGCATCGACTGGCTGGTGATTACAGCTTTTGAAGAACTGAAAACTATGTTTATCGAAGATGCAGGCCCAATCCCATCTTACTTCTCGACCGCCAGCGAATTGAGCCTGATTGAGCAAGCCAAGCGCAGCTATGGATTTTTACCTACACTCCGCGGTGTGATCACCGATACCGGCACCTATCAAAGTAAAGATCTTGAAGAAGATTTGAACCCACAGCTTGCGTGTATCGTTGAAGGGCGAGGTCGAGTGTTTATTTATCACGGCGACTATGTGGCTTTTGTCGATGACGAACAAACCTTCATTACCCGAATGGACTGAATATAATTCAGTTGGTTTGGAGCGGTTGATTAGCTAATAGGTTAATTAGTTATGGATAAATTGCTCTGTACATAAAACTAAGGCCTCGCGTGTGCGAGGCCTTTTTTATGTGTTGTTTAGCGAGCGAAATAACTTGGCCAGAAGCTCGTGATAATATACTGCCAACCCCCGTTCAAATATCCCCCTTAATTGATATTTTTCCCCTCTTTTGAAACACAGAAAAGATT
>NZ_AJZM02000177.1:57908-74812 GCF_000272405.2 Vibrio tasmaniensis 1F-187 | reverse complement strand
GATCTGTAAGTACACTCCTTCCTGTTGAGGCAAAATATTGTGAATAAGCTAGTCACCCCGTTCAAATCTCCCCCTTAATTGATATTTTAACCCTCTTTTGAAACACAGAAAAGGCGGAGGGTAACAACATCTAATTTCCTATTTTTGTTTGTTATGCCCCTATGCAAACTCTTTATTATTCAGTGAGTTAATTTGTCCGTATTCTCTGGTGTCTATTTGAAATACTAGGGAAACAAAAATGAAAAATTTGTTAGTTTGCACTTTATCGGTGATGTTAATTGTAGGATGTAAAGGATCTAATAAGGCAATTGAAAATGGAGTGGAACAACCGATTGTCATATCAAACATAGAGAAAACACCTGAACTAACCGCAGAGTTAAAGGCACAAGAGACAATTGATGACCAGTTTAGGCTGCTATATGAGCGTTTTGAACCCATGCTCGACCGCAGCGATTCTCTTACTGGTACTGATGCAAACAATGATGGTATCCGCGACGACATTGAGGCGTTTATCGATGCGCTAGAAGTGACCGAGCCAGTCCGAAAAGCCTTAAAACAAAACGCCCGTTACACACAAGAAAATCTCTATCACGATTTTTCACAGAAGACCCATGCTAACATCAAAAAAGCCCTCGAAATTTCATACAAGTACGACGAAGTCCTCGCCTGTGAAGAGTTTGTAGGAATTGATATTGATGACGGCATAAACACCTCCAACACAATCACATCTCTCACCTACAACACCAAAGCTCGTACTATGGCGTACTTAGCTTATAATCATTTACAAGATGGATCTGTAAGTACACTCCTTCCTGCTGAGGAAAAATATTGTGAATAGGCAAACAATATTACTCATATTAGTGGTTTTACTGCCATTCAATGCAATCGCTAACTCATGCAAAATAGAAGGTTACACTATCGCCTTTTTTAATGGGGTAGCAACAACCAAAGAACAAGCTAAAAGGGGACAAAAGAAGATCAAAGCCACTCTAGGTATCAGCCAATACAAAAGTGAGTCTGTCGAATACCAGCTTTTCTATAACGATTCTTATATTGAAGGAAGTGGCCTTAACGTACTGGCTGATTTTGCTGAAACCTTTGACCAAAGAACTTCCGAGTTAGAGCAGAAACAATTCGACCGGTGGGAGGCCTTTTGGGACATCGTAAGCGGTAGGCAAAACAGCGCTATCATCCAAAAAATCAGCGCTACTTTTGTTTGGTTTGCTGGGTTTGTTCTCGACTTCACAAACCAAACCATCAATGCAACTATCACGACATTTTTAAAAGAATTAGCTTCACTTGTTGATGCCCCCGAAACTAGCCAGACTAGAATGCAGCATCATCTTTTAAATGACTCTCTTACGTGGAAAGGAAAAAAGCTCATTTACATCGCTCATTCACAAGGGAACTTATGGGTAAACGAATCATATAAGCATGTTACGTCCCAATACGGTTACAGTGCCGATAACATTCACGTTGTTCACATCGCTCCCGCTTCCCCAACCCTTAGCCCAGACAGTGACTATATTTTATCGGCCTCAGACCTTGTGATTAATTTGCTTAACTTTACAGGGATAGGCAGTGTTCCGCCTCCCAACACCACGATAGCACCGAGTAAATTAGACATTACTGGACACGGACTCATTCCTATTTACCTCACTCAACCCAAATCCATTGAGAAAATCAAAGCGTCGGTCGATAAAGCTTTCACGTCTCTTACTAAACCCGAGATGGAAGATTTTTTGTTTAAAATTGAGTTCGATTATAGTGCGAGCTATGACTCACTTCATGATAATCCTGTTTATGAAATTGTTGACGCAAGTAAAACTGACGAATTTGGGTCTTACCTAAAGTCTCCTTCTTTCTATCTCAGCCCAGAGGGTGATTCTTGGTTCAAAAGGAACGTGGATTCTTATATACAAGATGAAGATAGATTGCCATTTAGAGTTGAGAACAATTCTGTGGTTTTGTTTGATACTTGTAAAAGCCCGAACGAGGCAATGAATGACATTCCATCGATTCCCTCGCAAGACACTTATATGTTCGTACAATGGCGAAATTTAAAACGCTTTGAGCTAGGTACATTTAAAGATATTTGGAGGTCAAGAAAGATGACCGATAGATATGGATTGGTAGATGAAACCCCAATAGCATTTCGAGATATGGACGACGACTATTTCATTTGTGCTGGGGATGGAGATGCTATTGAACTAGAAGCAACACAACACTTTTATAATGAGGAGCAACGTCAGTATTTAGTCACTCAGCATTTGTCTGGACGCTATGATGTGTCGGCACGTTATGCAGTACCTTTTCAAAGTTTTCATCCTACTAATCTCTGTCAAGGCCATTGATTACTAGCTACGTTGAAGGTTCAGGCTATGTCCATATGCTAGAGCAACCAAAGCAGTTTAATGAAAAGTTGATGAAAGCGGCTAAGTTGGTGGAGTCGGGGGACAACCTTTCGATAGATAAAACTAAGGCCTCGTGTGTGTGAGGCCTTAGTTTTGAGGCTGTTACAATAAACCGATCTCTAACGGGTAATTGGATAGAAGTGTTCTAGTCCATGACAATTAGAGTCGTTACTATCCTTACCAGATATCTTCGATTAAAGAGTCTTTAAGCTGCGCAGCTGCGGCAATGTTTTCTTTCGACATGTACTGTTTCACGTCGATTATCTCTTTCTCTGCATCCGAGTTTCCGTATTCCTGCGCGACTTCAAACCATGCTAGCGCTTTAACAAAATCGCTCCATGTACCGTGACCATTACGGTAGGCGTAACCAACGGAATATTGACCATAATCGTTGCCCTGCATTGCGGCGTGAGTGTAATACTCTAATGCTTTTTTTGCGTCTGTAGTTTTGAAACCACACGGTTTTTTGTAACGCGTAGAAGAGTAAATATCACCCATCTTCACATAAGAAAGTGTATGTTCATCTTCTTCAATGGCTTTGCTAAATAATTGCATCGCTTTAGAGCAACTCTTTTCAACGCCTTGTCCATTTAGGTAAGAAATCCCCAAATTGTACATAGCACTTGCATCGCCTAAGTTAGCCGATTGCTCAAACCAATACGCAGATTTGGAGAAGTCTTGAGTGACGCCTTGACCTTCATCGTATGAAAATGCGAGTTGATACATAGCGTCAGAATACCCCGCTTTTGCAGAAGCTAGGTAATAATCGTTGCCTTTCTTTAGGTCGATAGGTGTACCTTCACCATCAAAATACATTACGCCTAATGAGTAGAGCACATAAGGGTCTTTGCTGGTTTCAGCTTTGTGGTACCAAGCCAGTGCTTTTTCGTATTGCTCTTCGTAGTAATAATTATCTGCCAAGGTAATCATCGCTTTTACCTCACCAGATTCAGCTACTTGATTCATGTACTCATATCCGCGTTGTAAGTTCTCTTCATACATTGAATCTTCAATTAAAAGGTTAGCAGCCTGCATTAGCAATTCGTTATCGCTAGACGTTTCTGCGTTCTTTAAAAGTGCGAGTTCTTCGCCTTCAAAAGCTTCTATCTCAAGATCGTATGCAAAAGTGCTAGCGGATAGCAGCAGCGACAGTGACGTTAAAAAAGTACAACTTTGTTTTATCATTTAAGCCATTTCTTATATTAGTAATGTTTCACATGAATATAACAAAACAGCTTTGAAAATAAAGGAAATTTCGGGATATCGAAAACCGAATTCACGACAATGAGACCTAGGGCATCTCAATATACTGGAAGCAACCAAGACTGGTTAATAAACGTTGACCCAAGCGATTAACTCAATGGCTTAGGCGCGGAAATTAGGTGGCACTGAGTCAGTAGCAATGGACAGAGCTCTATATGTGCCGATAATGATCTAGAGGTCTTTAAACCCAAATTATCGCGACACTCATTTACCTGACTGGCAGCTTGGTCTTTGTTTTTACCTGACCGAAGGCGAAGCTGGATTCAATCGAAGCAATATTGGGCAGGCGGGTTAATTGCTTGCGGATAAACTGCTCGTAGCTTTTTAGCGACTCGCTGACTACATGCAATAGGTAGTCGTGATTGCCTGTCATTAAAAAGCACTCTAACACTTCATCAATCACTTCGATGTGCTGTTCAAAGTCTCGCATGTTCTCTTCTGTCGGCTTTTCAAGTTTCACCAACACAAACACATTGACTGGCAGGCCACACGCTTCTTGGTCAACACTGGCGTGATAGCCGCGAATAATCCCTTGTTTCTCTAACGCTCGAACTCGGCGTAAGCAAGGAGAGGGCGACAGTGCCACGCGATCGGCTAACTCTTGATTAGTCAGGCGGGCGTTGCTTTGCAGTTCAGCCAGTAATTTCTTATCGATCTCATCCATTGGCATATTCCATCAATATTGAACTTAGTTTGGCAATATTATTGCTCAAAGTGTATGTCTTACTTCGTAAATAGCAATTTTTAGCATCTGCACAAAACTAAAATTAAAGGAGGCACAACCAGCATGGAATGACTTAGGAACTATGAATACTTCAACTCAACTTAGCCCGCTGCGTAAAACTACCAAACACGAACAAGCAGAAGCCCTTGCCATTGAGCAAGCCAAGCATTTTGGTATCGACCCAAACAGTGATTACGGCGTCACGCTTATCGAACTGGCGACGACACTGTACAAAGCCAATACCAAGACACACGATCTTTGGGCATTGACGGTTGATGGCCTTTCAGAGCTCGATAAGAGCGACCGAATCGCTTGGTTTAACGCCAAACGTTTTTTGTCATTCCAGATCGCTAAGATCCTCGACAATCTGCAAAACCCAATGCGCGCCACTTACCAGTCTATTGCCACCAATAATGGTAATTTTGCATCCAAAGGTGCGTATCCTATCTTCGATAATGTCGCTGCTATTTTCTCTGCGAGCCCTGTGATTACACGTACCGCGACCTATTTGTTTGCGTGTACAGAATGGATTGAAGATGCGTTTAATGGTAAGGAGCCGCTGCACGATATTTACTCTCGACTGCTTAACCCAACATCGATTTCACTGGCTAACCACATGGTTGATATTGAGGCAGGCTCTAGAGCCAATGAGTACCTCGCATGGAACTTTAACTCGGGGATGGCCGCTATTGATGGGTTGTTGAGCCATCTACTTGGGTATGAAGACATTGTCTTAGCTTCACGCAATATCTACGGCGGTTCTTACCAACTGTTGGAAGATTGGTTTGGCAAGCCTTCGAACCTGAATGTCGCGGTAGAGTGGGTGGATGGTTACTCCGGGGATGAGTTTGCGACGCGACTTGATGAGGTTGCCGATAAATACGCGGATCGAATCGCTGCGGGTAAGAAAATCTACGTCTACCTAGAGTCACCGTGTAACCCGCATGGATACGTGTTAGATGTTGCTAGTATCAGTAAAGCAGGTCACTCTCGTGGTTGGGATGTGATTGTTGACTCGACAGTGGGCACGCCTTTATTACACCCAGTACTGAAACGTGATGATGTGATGGAAAGACCCGATTATGTTATTCACTCTTACACCAAAGAACTGGCGGGTTCTGGCACCACAACTGCTGGAGTTGTGATTGGCCGCAACGAGACCATGTTTATTCCAAAAGGAGAGGAGGTCACTTTCACCAAGCCCAACGGTGATGAGGCCAAAATCCCATGGAACGAAACGCTGTTTTGGAATGTGTACTACATTAAGGGCGCATTCCTAGATGCAGACAAAGCGTTTGAAGTGCTTAACGGCATGAAAACGTATGAGATGCGAGTGGTGCAGAAAACGATTAATACACTGACTCTGGCAAAGATCTTTGATGCTCACCCAGACATCAATGTCTCATGTCCAGCTCTGCCAGACAACGATAACTATGAACACTGCCAGAACAACATGTACTTGGGACTGCCAGCGGCGCTTTTCACTATCGATATGGAAGGTAACGGCGATCGTCCGCCAATCAATCGAGATGGATTCAAACAGTTCTTCGACATGCTTGAGCCAGCAATCGGCATGCAAGTAAGTTTAGGGCAAACCAATACCGTGGCTTTGTGTCCGGCACTGACCACACATTCAGAACTCAGTGATGAAGCGCTCAATGAAGCCGATATCAAACCGACCACAATGCGTATCTCTATCGGCTTGGAAGATCCGCGAATGTTCATCGCTCATATTGTCGAAGCCGCCAAATTGTCGGTTGACCGTAAACATCTCGACTTCTCATCTAGTTTCCCCTGTGGTGACAGTATCGATGAAATTTATATGCAAACCTACATGGATGTGCATCAGATGTTTGTGAAGAGTTTACCGAAGTTTGAGCAACTTACTCAGTAAGCTGAGTTATTAAGGAAAGGTGACAATCACTTATTTGGTATACGGTGGCCATTGTTGTAGTCCAGTCATGACACTTAGGGTGATGTAAAAATGCCCACCAAGTTGGCAGGCATTAATTGATGCTAATTTGCATAGAAAGCTTAGGAAGCTTTGGATGTTTTGGAAACTTCGTGTTGTTCAATCATGAAGGCAATGGCTTCATCGCTTAAACAAGATTTACTCACATATTGGCGCTGCTTTCCAATATGAAGGATAAAGCCGAGATCGGTCTGTTCAAGTTGGTCGATGTCACGCCAAGCGATAGTATTGGTGGCTTTACGGTTTTTATAACTCACACCATCAGTATCCCCTGAAAAGACCACTTTGCTTCCAGCACCTGAGCTGATTTTTTGTCGCCATAACCACCAGGTTCTCTTGCAATATACACTGAACGCTTCAATCACACTCAAAACGATAAAAAATCAGCCTACGTAGCCACTAGGTAACAGTTCAAACTCCAATAGAACCCAACCAAAAATAAGAAACAAAAATGCCTTTAAATAGGCTTTTGGAAATTGCGTCGGAAGGCTCGTTTGATCATAACACTCTGCGAAAAACGTTTTGTCGAGGATGTATTCTGTGGTGAAACCGGGATCTTTAGGCATGTGTGGCTACTTTGTAGTTCTTTGTTGAGGCGCATTATATCGCTTCACGCTGGTTTGTCTTAGCGGTTTCATTCCCTTTTGTAAATCAATAATACTGAATGCGCTTGTTCATGCCAGAGTCAGTTGTTATTTCAATTGGTGTTAAATGATGTTGTTGAGGATTTACTTCTTAACTTAAGTATCCATTCTGTAAATCTTATTTCTCATACGATAGTTATTGGCATATGCCAGTAATGGGGCGTATTCTGAATTCCTGATTATCAATAACAGGAAGTTACTATGTTATACGCAATACCTTGTCGTGACCTTCATGTCGGCAACCATTTTGCCCGTTCTCCACAGATCGCGATTGTCGATGAGCAACAACAAATAAAGCAGATTGTTCCTTTGGTTGATTCCGACACCGCTTGCAATAAAAAGAAGCAATGGATCTCTGTCCTCCGTTCTTACGATGTGAAATCTGTAGTCGTCCGTCACATAGGGAAGAAGATGCTAGCGCACTTGTTCAACCACGATATTAGAGTCTTGGCATCAACAGGTAAGGCAGAAATCGGGACTTTGGATTTCGACAATCTACGGGAAGTGACCGATTTAGATTACGGTCGGGAGCCTCGCAACGTTTGTCACAGTAAAAAAGGGCACAGTCAGAGAGGGTGCAGCAATAAAGGGAGTAGTAAGAAAGGGTGCGGTGAGGAAGGGTGCAAGAAAGACGCCGCGATTCTGATGGCACAGCCGAATCACTTAGGGAGTATTCGAGGGTTCCGAAGATGACCTTCTTGTTGACGCTATTGGGGTTTGTCGGAATTGTCGCGTTGATGGCGATAGGTGTAATTTTTTCTCGCAAGCCAATCAAAGGCAGCTGTGGAGGGCTTGCGCAGTTAGATATTGAGCGCGAATGCAATTGCAAGGATGTGTGTGAAGGGCAAAGTCGAAAGTTGTATCAGATTACTGAGCCATCAAGCTAAGTATCAAGTTAAGTATCAAGAGTTCTCGCTCGCTGAGTTAAATAACTTCTGGCTAACACGTGAATTAACTGCCTTGAATCACCAACGCATGGCCGTTGACGATGCACTTGGCGACTTTGGTACGTGCTCGCTTAATGATGTTGCCGAACGTTTGGCGAGACACCTGCATCTGCTCGGCGGCTTCAAGCTGGCTCAATCCTTCTTGATCAGCCAAGCGTAAGGCTTCTAACTCTTCTAATAGCAATTCTTCTTTATGAAGCTCGTCCATAGGAACGCCATTAGGCTTAAAGCATGAGTAAGCCGCACGGGTACATAATTGACGATGTTTTTTTGGTCGAGCCATATCAATCTCTAGGAATCTAAGGGTACACAGGAATAAGGGTAAGTATGAAGGTTTTCATTCCTCACAACCATCGGCGTTGCCAAGTGTGCAGCCAAGGTTTTTTCGCAGACAGTCCCATTTGTTTTGAAGCTATTGGCGAAGGTGAGACTTTGGCTCAGTACGAAACGCTAGCTAAGCATGAAACGCCAGTTAAGCATGAAAATTTAGCTAAGTATGAAGCTATAGCCAAGATTGTACCAACAGATAAAGCTGAGGGCTACGACGGTATTATGCAGGGGGGTATTGTTACTGCGTTACACGACAGCGCGATGTTGTATTGCTTGTTCCATAACAATATCAATGCGATGACGGTGAGTTTAACTTCTCGCTTTCACCATCCAATCGCCATTGGTCAGGAACTCGAAATTCGCGCTCAATGGGTGAAAAGCAGACGTAATCTTTATTTCCTCGAAAGCCAAATTACGCAGTGCGGGAAGTTATGTTCGTCGGCAAAGAGTCAGTTCATGTCAGCACCGCCTAGATTTGATCTGAACTAGAAGCTTTGTTCTTTTTGAAGTATTTGAACGCTGTCCAGACGGCATAAGCCGAAACACCTACGATCAACGCTGAGCGAAGTAGAATAGGTGCATCATGCTCAAGTTGACTAACATGCGGCACAATACTAGCGAACAATCGACTGGTAAAAAGCAGCCCCATTACTAACATAACAATTTTATTCATGTGACCTGCCGTTCAATAGGGTACGTTGCACAGAAACAATTATGGGGTGGGTTACACGGCCAAAAAACTATTCTGCTCGAAATAAAATCATGCGCTTCTCAAGCTTGGTCGTCAACGCGATATCAGCTTAAAGCCAGTAAGCTAAAGTTTCGTTTTTGAAAGCGAGGGGGATTAAAAGTGAAGAGGGGATTGAAAGGGGGAAGAAGAGTGATGCGCTAGGGCTTGTTCTTCAAACTAAAATGCCACCGCAAATCTGCAGTGGCATTTGAATGACAACAAACCATCATGTAAATCTTTAATTACAGCTCGAATACAAACTAAAGCTCTAACAGTTTGGCTAATTCACGCTCTTCGAGAAGCTCTTCAATGCGTTGACGAGCCTTAGGCCCTTCAGCTTGTGCTTTGGTTGACTTGCCGGCTTTTTTACTGCGGCTCGTTTTTGTTTTTTCCTTAGTTGTCATCGGTAACCTTCCTTGTATTTTCTATCTTACAGGTTGCATGTCTCTTTTAGTGCTTTACCTGCTTTAAATGCTGGTGTTTTTGACGCTGAGATTTGAATCTCTTCTCCAGTTCTTGGATTGCGACCAGTGCGAGCAGCGCGGCTATTCACTTTAAAGCTACCAAATCCAAGGATAGATACATCGTCGCCATTAGCAAGCGTAGTCGAGATGCCTTCAACGAGTGCATTGAGTGCTGTGCCTGCTTGCTCTTTTGAGATGTCAGCAGAAGTTGCGATGTGTTCAACTAATTGAGATTTGTTCATGTTTTAAATTCCTTGTCGAGTTCGTCTGGCGTTTGGTTTTTGCAAACTATTGGTTAAATATGACCAATATGAACTGAAGTTATGTCATTGCTAGGATTGAACTTTGTAAAGTAACAAACGAAGTTGATTATAAAAACATATCACGCCTCATTCAATGCAAATCATTGACTATTACTTGTTTTCGGCCAGTTATGGACAGTGAGTCATGAAAATGAACATCGTTTTGTTTAAATTAATTCATGATATCAATTGAAAGTTAATATTTTGCTGTATGTAGAACAGACAAAAAAGCCCAGCGTGTGTGCTGGGCTCATGCTTTTTTGAAGCAATCTGTTTTTTAAAGCAATCGAGTATTTGAAGCGGTTTTGTACTCGGAGCTAACGCAACGAAAATTATTTAGTAATAAAGATCTGTTCCGTTTTTAGCGAAGTCATCGAGCGAACTTGGCGCCAAATGTAGTAGAAGATACCTAACATCATCAACATACTTGGTATAGCGATGGCCGGGTAGCTGTAAAGTGTCAACTTACCCAATTCTTCATTAAAAGCTGCAGTACCTGCTGGGCTAGTCACAATCCAAGTCGCTAGAAAGTAGTTCATCGCAGAAGAAAATGCGAAGGTACTAGCGAATAGGTAGTTTGACTTCATTAGGCAACGATTAAACTCTGCTTGGTTACCAAACTCTCTTAAACGCTCTTCGATTAGAGATATGTTTAACAGTGCAGGCGTGAAGATAACTTTTTGGATAAACGGGTAGCGAGTGAAGGTTGAGCCAAGAACCGCTAAACCAATTAGGCCGGGTATTAATGCTTCTTTTAATGCTAACCAACGAGTATCAAGTTCGAAGAAGCCGATACCGCCGGTTAATAATACGCTGACAAAGCCAAGTGCCGCGATGAAGTTAAACTTCTTGTTGCGGACTAACTCCATACCACCGTAAGCAATAGGGAAGGCAAGCGCGACAAGTAGTGCTAAGCCAGTTCCTAGGTGTTCCTCTCCACTGAACTTCATTAAGATGAATGAAGGAAGAAAGACGTTAAATACGACTTCGAAAAGAGGACTCGATTTTTTGTTTTCTGTGCTGCTCATAATTTCTAAATACATTATGTTATGGATTTATTCTCAGGGATTGTTGTTTACCTCGCTCAAGATGTAAAGCCTTAAGACGTCATGCTGTGTAACGACATGTGACATCAACGACATCTCTGAACTTATAGAACGCGTAATTCAACACTTTCGTGTCTGAGTTCTCGATTAACTTGGGGCTTATGGTGTGAAAGCCGTTGCTTGCTGAGTCAATTTATATGAACGCCATAGCTAAGCTTTCGCGTTTTTCTGCAGTGATCCACATTCATCAAGTTACCTAAGGCTGCAAACGCATATCCATATAATTGGAAACATGTATGCCAAGTTGCTTGTGATATCTTGGTTATGTTATAACATAACCAAAATATCACTCTTACTGAGAATAACGTTCGTATCGGTAAGAGGAAAACAACAAGCATGTATCAAGGAGATGACGTAATGAATGCCGTGTTAACGAAACCTGTGACAACCGATAATAATCAGCCACTTAACATTGGTTCTGCTGCAAGTATCAAGGTTCATGCGAATCATGCTCCATGCTATAGCGCTTCTGAGCAGCCAACGGTGCTGGCAGACATCTATCAAAGCAATGTCAATATTGCGATTTGGCAGCGTACATTTGATGAAGATTTAACAATGGCAATCAGTGAATTTATCGCCTTGAATCCAAACTTCAGTAAATCTATGAGCCTGTCTCCAGACAACGCCTATGAGAAATTGGAGTTTGCTACCGACGAAACCGCATCTAAAGCACTACTAGAAAACATGGTAGAGCTGGTGGATATGTTCTGTTGTTTGTTTGATCTTGAAGAAGTAGGGCTCCGTTTAGCGGTTCTGAATAAAGCGATGTGTCCACGCTTCCATGTTGACCAAGTCCCTTGCCGTTTAGTGACTACCTATCATGGTGTTGCCACTCAATGGCTGCCAAACGACTTGGTCGACCGTACGAAGCTAGGAAGAGGGAGTAACGGAAAGCCAGATTCAGAGTCAGGCTTGTACAGTCATGAGTCGGATATCGAGCAACTTTCGAGTGGTGATGTGGCATTGCTTAAAGGGGAGCGATGGAGTGGCAACGAAAACGCGGGTCTGGTGCATTGCTCACCCGTAACTTCATCTAACGAGACGCGATTGTTGCTGACGTTAGATTTTGGTTAGTCGCGCTCTATTCGCGAGACGATTTTTAGAAGTCGTCGGCTTACCCCTTTTGTACATCCGGTTTTATACTCGTCAAACCTATTAATTTACGCCAACACTGTCAGCATAATGATGAGCAGCGCCGCTAAAGCTAGTACGCCTAACGCACGCCATTGAGAAACAAACGCAACACTGCCATTAAGTTCGATTTTTCTTTGGAAGCCAGTGACCATTGCCCAAGTTAATGGTTTTGAGCGTAATTTATAGAACAAAACGGCAAGGACGTGTACCGCAATCAGAGTTGGAAGTACTTTTATCATAGTGAGGTGAATGTTTTCTAATAATGAAAATACGGAGTCATTCAACCAGATATTTGCATAGGGTAAGTGATCAAGAAGCCCTGCTAAGGCTAAACCAGAAACACACTGAATAGTTAAAGCTGATAACAGTGTAACAACCATCCAACCGCCAGCAGGATTATGGCCTGGCTTTTCTTTTTCTTTCCCTAATAAATAACGAACTACTGATTTAGGTGATCGTAAAAACTGTCTGAACCGGCTCGTTTCGCTACCCACCCAACCCCAGACCAATCGCCAAACGATTAATGTCATAAGTGCTAGCCCAAGTTGAACGTGGGGTCCATTACCTGAAATGCCCGATGCCATTAACCCCATGAAAAGCGCCGCTTGCGTCCAATGGTATAGGCGAGTTGATAGATCCCAAATCTTCATAGTTTCACTCTCTCTTTTGTTTATTTAATCTCTGTTCGCTTTACAGTAATTCACACAGCAATAGTTGCAATTGCAACTATTGCTGTGTAAATTGACTTTATCAAGGAAACACAGGCGTCAAAGAAACACAGACATCAGAGCAAAACGGAACACCGAAACGAATCATCGATGTCTGTATCGAAACCAGACAACAAAAGCTATATGAAGCGAGGAGAGATCAATATGAACAAGAGAATGATTCACAAGAGATTGGTGAGCCTACTGTGCACTACAACCGTTTTACTTAGTACCCACGCTTGGGCATCACAAGATCATTCGAACCAAATTGAACAGCGCCAATACGCATTTACACAAGTTGAAACCTTGATTGAGCAAGCCAAAGACTTATTAGATGGCAACGATACGAGTTGGCAGGTATTAGAAGAAACGAGTTTAGAGTTAACAGCTCATAGCGAATTGTTACTGACGTCATTTCCGGTGGGCAGCCAAGAGGGAAGTAAAGCTAAAGAGAGTGTGTGGAGTGAGCCTGAAAAATTCGAACGACTACTAAGTCAAATGAATCAAGGGTTCCAAGAACTCTATCAAGGTAGCCAACAAGGTGATGTATCACTGGTAGAATCAGGATTAAAAGCAGCGCAGGCGACTTGCAAAAGCTGCCATCGTTCATATCGCTCACGTTGGTAATAACATTCAGTTCGCTCAATTAACTAACTAACCCCATTTAACCAGTTAAAACTATTTAGCCAAAAAGGAACAAAATATGAAAATGAGTGTGTTTATAACACTAGCCGTTTCAATCATGTTTTCTGCTTTCACAAACGCAGCAGACTATGCCGTTGCTCTAGGCTACGCTGATGTGAATGTTCAACATTTGGGCTACAAACTTTCTGTGACGAACAACTAGTAGTCGTTGGTTGTTGAGTTAGTATTGGGTAAGTGAAAATACAATAACTGACAAAACTAATAGTTAGTAAAGTAATTAAAGCGATTATTAACTAACCCCAACTTCGGTGAAATCTAAGTAATCGAATATAAATATTGATCTGATGGAAATAAGAATGCCGTTGGGTTTAAATGACGAGAAATAAAGGGCTGAACGTTATGTGTTGGGTCCTTTTCTATTTTTTCGTCTAGGTAACAACGCTATGTTGAGCGTATTTAACTTAATTATCCTCCAACAGGCCGTTCGGTATAATTTCTCATGCAATCAATAATTTACTTGGTGAATGTCTCGCTATGCGTGCCCCTACTCACATATATTGCTGATATTAACCTTGGATGGTTTATTAATTTATTTTAAAGCGTAAAATAAATGGTGCTTGCAAACTGTGTTGGTGACAAATTTGTCACCGCGGTTTTTACTTCCAAATTATAGGTTTCCTATGTTCAAGAAACTCTCGCTTAAAAATAAGCTGGCGATCTCTGCTAGCATGGCCATTATCCTGGGGGGGATTTTGGTCGAGGTATTGTCTTTTCGTGCTTCATTGCAACGGTTGGATATTGAAGTTGAACAGCGCTTAGAAGGTGCGTCAGCTTCTTACAATCAATATGTATCGGATTGGATCTTATCCAAAGAGCGTGCGCTTACTTCACTTTCGAAGGAGTCACAACAAGAAAGCTTGGTCACTCACCTGAAGCAGGTTCGTGATTCAGGCTCGTTTGATAATGTGTTCTTAGCGTTCCCTGATGGCTCGCAAAAAAATGCGAATGGCGTAGTGTTGCCACCGGGCAATGATGATCCACGCGTATGGGGTTGGTACACCAATGCGGTTGCGAACCCAAGTAAGGTGTTCATGGATAACCCAACGGTTGCCGCGGCAACTGGGGCGAACGTTGTGTCGTTGGGTACTGCAATGCAACTGCATGGCCAGCAGGTCGTTTTAGGTGCTGATGTAGAAATTACCGACATTCTAAACAGCCTTGAAAAAGTGATTCTTCCAGGCGAAGGCTACATGTTTATCGCGACCAACAAAGGCACGGTTTACACGCACGCTGATACAAAGTTGCTGAATGAGAACATTAGCTCGCTAGGGCTAGATTTTTCTGATGTACAGAAGGCACTGACTAGCGGTAAAGACACGGCTATCGAGTTAAATGGCAGCGACTATGTTCTGTACGCACGTGCGATTGATGGTACAAGCCTGATTACTATCAGTGTTGTTAATCATGACTCTTTGGTTGCACCGTTATTTGATGCGGTGATCGGTCAAGTGTTGGTGACACTGTTGGTTGTGATTGTATGTACCATATTGTTTAACCTGCTGTGTACTATTCTGTTCCGTCCGTTGAACCATGTGTCTCAAGCATTGGCGCAGATCGCTAATGGTAGTGGTGATTTAACTCAGCGTATTCATGTTGAGAACCAAGACGAAGTAGGAGAACTAGCACAGAACTTCAACACTTTTGTAGGAAGTTTACAGCAGTTGATTGGTCATATTCGTGGGCAATCAGAGCAGCTTAACAGCCAGTCAGAGAAAAGTACTCAGCGAGCGAATCGTTCGGTGGACGAGCTTAATCATCAACAGCAAGAGATCACCATGGTGGCGACGGCTGTAACGGAAATGGCGAGTGCAACGCAAGAAATTGCATCGCATGCTGAGCAAACCGCAAAAGCGGCACAAGACTCTGCGACAAGCACTAATAGCGGTCACGCCCTGGTTGTCGATACTAAAGGTTCTATCAATAACCTCGCCAATGAAGTGAACGAGGCGGGCAACGTGATCAGCGAGCTAAACAAGCATGCTCAAGAGATTTCGACGGTACTTGCTACGATTCAAGGTATTGCAGAGCAAACTAACTTGCTTGCTTTGAATGCTGCTATTGAAGCGGCGCGTGCTGGTGAACAAGGTCGTGGTTTTGCTGTAGTTGCAGATGAAGTACGTGTGCTTTCTCAACGAACTCACTCTTCAACAGAAGAGATAAAGTCAACGATTGATGTTTTACAACGCACAACGGCTCAAGCGGTTGATCTTATGGAGAGCAGCTCGAAACTGGCAATACATTCCGTCGAAGATGCCGACCGAGCTTCACATGCGCTAGAAGAGATCAACACAGCGGTGGCTTTGATTAGTGATATGGCGACTCAAATTGCTACCGCAGCAGAAGAGCAAACGCACGTGACGGGTGAAATTACTCAGAACATTACGACCATTAAAGATGTTACGGACCACTTAGTTGTGGGCGCACAGGACAGCTTAACTGAGTCGAACGAACTTAAGAGCCAAGCCGCTGGTTTAAGTGACAAAGTGGCGACTTTTAAGCTTGCTTAACTGTGTCACTCACTGATGCCTGATCAGTGAGTGATTGTTAAGCAATAAGCCAAAGCGACGTAGATTACGTCGCTTTTTTTGCGTCTGTGAACAATAGAATTCTTTACTAATCTACTTCTGAAAATTCTCTTAGCGCACTCATTGCGGCTTCAGCTTTGTCTTTCTGAACGAAGATATGGTCGTGATAGTAGCCTGCAACAACGTTAGCGCTAATGCCGTATGAGCCAAGCTTTGTCGCAAAAGCAGCCGTCAATCCAACCGCTTCAAGGCTCGAATGTACCGATAAAGTGATCAGGCTAAACACAGCGTCGAAGTTTAGCTGAGCTTTGGTCGCAACGTCTTCTTCCAGAACCAGTGTTAAACCTTCTTTTTCACGAAAAGTCGAGATTGGATTGAGCTGAACATAGTCTGCTAGCGCTCCGTCGACAGTGCAAAAAACATAGTTACCGTCGATTAATTCTGGTGACATGGATTTCAGTAGAAGGTCTAGATCGGTAATGGCAGTCATAGTCAGTTTCCCAGCGTTAATAAGTTTATTGAAGATGCATGCAGTCACGATAGAAGTAACTGGCAGTTAAGTAAAATTAATGATTTTAATTCAGCATCAGTTTTACTAATGGCAAGTTTTCCTCTTTATTGATGGCATCGAACAAGTGCTGAGTGGTGAGATGCAGTGGGACTAAACTCATTATCTCTGTTGTGTTTTAGAAAATCCTGGAGATTGTGTTACATTTAAGTTGATACACAACTGGAGATATCGATGATCTGGCTTTCAGTGAAAGTACTACAGATTGGACTTGTCTATGGATACAGGAAGTATCAAAAAACGAAAAGAGCGCCTATTTAGGGGCTCTTTTTTTAGATGGCCTTGTTCTTATTAAAGTGAGACTTTCTTTTGGAACGTACAGTGTTGAAAGAAATGTTGTATTTGTCCGGTTTAATAACAGGCTATTCC